>NZ_DATHFX010000353.1:0-5404 GCF_035317885.1 Pinirhizobacter sp. | reverse complement strand
GGTCGGAATGGAATGCGCTGTTGCCGCGCATGACGCAGCCACAGCTGGTGTCGCGGGACAATCTCGATGCGCTCGATTCAATGTACTTCGCCGGCGACACAAACGACCTGAAGCAAGGCCAATGGCTGGTGTTCGATTTCGACGACGGGCAGATGCCCGGTGTGCGCAAGATCGCATCGGTGACCGTCGACAACGCAGGCAAGCGCACGATCGTGGGTTTCGAGGCAGTTGCAGGGGCGGCCACGATACGGACCAAAGCAATCAACCGCGGCGAATCAGCCTTGCAGACCCTGGTCGAGTCTTTGACGCGGCCACCGACCCAGCAGCCTGCCAATGCATTGCGCCTGTCCAGGAGCATCGAAGGAGCGCTGGGCAAGGCCAGCGATGCCCGGCCGCAATTGCTGCAGCTGTTCCAGCCGCGCCTGGTGGGTACGTTATATAACGCGTGGGGCGGTCTGGCCTCGCCGCGCGGCAGCACGCAGGTACAACGAATCTACGTGCAGCGCATATCTGCGCCACGCTTCGGTTACAACGCCGCCGTGCCGATGAAGATCCAGAGGGGGTCGGGTGGAACAGTGACGACCACGCCCACGGGCATTGATTGGCCGCTGGATATTCCAACCGAGAATGCCGATATGGTTTTCCTCGACAATGCCTACGACGGCATCCAGCCGGGTACCTACGTGGTACAGACCGACCCGGGCGCGGCGCCGCTCGTGCGCCGTATCTCAGCGGTGTCGGTGCATCCACGCACGGCCTATGGCATCCCGGGCAAGACCACACAGATAACGCTTGAACCGGTGCAGAGCCCGACGCCTGTACGAGGCCCTGCCATGGCTGCCGCGCCGAAGCCCACCATCGCCACCACCATCCGCGTTCAGCAACTGGCCGTGAAGGGTGAGCTCCTGACGCTGGCCGACGTGCCCATCACTACCAACGTCGGTGATACCAACGGTGATGAGTCCCCAGCCAATGCCACACGCCTGGTGCTGGACCAGGTGGTGGATGGACTGCAAGGCGGCCGATGGCTGATCGTCCAGGGCGTGCGCAGCGACCTTCCCGGCAGCGCGCAAGTGGTTTCGTCGGAGCTGGTGATGGTGGAGGCAGTGGAACAGGGTATCGACCCGGCGTTGCCAGGTGACGCCCTGCACAGCACGCTGGTGCTTGCCAATGATGGCCTTGCCTATGGCTACCGTCGCGACACGGTGAAGATCCTTGCCAATGTGGTCCGCGCCACGCACGGGCAATCGCGCAACGAAGTGCTGGGCAATGGCGACGGCGCACAGGCGATGCAGGCCTTCGTGCTGAAGCAGCCACCACTCACCTTTACCTCAGCCTCGAATCCCGACGGCGTGGCCAGCACCCTGCAGGTGCGCGTGGACGGACTTCAATGGCACGAGGTGCGCAACATGGCCTACACCGCCGCGGTGGACCGCAGTTTTGTCACCCGTACCGGGGACGATGGCAAGACCACGGTGACCTTTGGCGATGGCGTGCACGGCCGGCGTCTTTCCACGGGCGCTGCGAATGTGGTGGCCCGGTACCGAAACGGCATCGGTATCCCGGGCAATGTCGCGGCGGGGCAGGTGAGCCTGCTTGCCAGCCGGCCACTGGGCGTCAAGGACGTCATCAATCCACTGCCGGCATCGGGCGGCGCGGACCCGGAGTCGCGTGACCAGGCACGCGTGAACGTTCCGCTGGCCGTGATGGCGCTGGACCGGCTGGTCTCGATTCCCGACTACGCGAATTTCTCGCGGACGTTCGGCGGCGTGGGCAAGGCGGCGGCGGTGGCGTTGGCCGGAAGCGTGCGCGTGACCATCGCGGGAGCTGCCGACATCCGCATCGATACGACATCAGATGTCTATCGTAACTTGTTGTCTTCGCTTCAAATCTACGGTGATCCATCGCTGCCCGTGACGCTGGATGTCCGCGAACTGCTGGCACTGTCGCTTAGCGCGAAGGTGGGCCTGGCGGCGGATTACGCCTGGGAGTTCGTCGAGCCGGTGATCCGCGCCACCTTGCTTGATGCCTTCGGCTTCGAGCGCTCGGCGCTGGCGCAAAACGTGTACCTGAGCCAGGTGATCGCCTGCATCCAGGGCGTGCAGGGCGTGGCCTGGGTGGATGTAGACGCGTTCGACACGCTCGATGAGTCGACCGTGCTGGCAAGCCTTGCCGATGGCGACGGTGATGACCTGCCGGATGTTCCAGGCGTCGTGCAGCGCGTGCTGGTGCAGCCGGCCCGGTTGGATGCCCAGGGCCAGGTGCTCCCCGCCCAACTGGCGTACTTCCTGCCCAACGTTTCCGACACCTTGCTGTTGCAGGAGGCCAAGCCATGAGCCTGAGTCCCGATCGACTTTACGACCTGCTGCCTGCCATCTACCGCGCCAGGGACGAAGAGGAAGGTTTTCCGCTGCGCGATTTCCTCCGTGTGCTGGCCGTCCAGGCCAACGTGGTGGAAGAGGACATCGGGCGCCTCTACGACAACTGGTTCATCGAAACCTGCGACGACTGGGTCGTGCCTTACCTGGCGGACCTGCTCGGTTATTCGCCGCTGCCGGAAGCTGCCACCCTGGACGGCACGGAGCCGGCGCTCGGCCGTGCCTTGAGCCCCCGAAGCGATGTGGCCCACACCATCGACGCTCGCCGCCGCAAGGGTACGTTGTCGCTGCTGGAGGATCTCTCCCGCGACGCTGCGCGATGGCCTGGACGTGCAGTGGAATTCCGTACCCGGCTAGGCTGCACGCAGCACCTGGACCACCAGCACGCCAACCGCGGAGCCACCATCGACCTGCGCCGTCCCGGCCCGCTGCAGTTGCTGCGGTTTGCGCATGGCGCCTTCGACCCATGGGCGCATCGCGTGGACGTCAGGCGGCTGGGCAGCCGGCGGCGCCGCGGGCGCTTCAATATTCCCGATGTGGGGATCTTCGCCTTCCGCCTGCGTACCTATCCGGTGACCACCACGCCTGCCTACTGCGTGGAAGAGAGTGGTCCGCAGTGCTACACCTTCAGCGTACTGGGCCATGACACGGCTTTGTTCCAGTTGCCCGTGGCCGAGCCGTCGCCCACGCATATCGCGCACGAGTCGAACCTGCCGGTGCCGTTGCGCCGTTATCGCTTCGCGCTTCGCGGCGATGCGGCGGATTATTCGCGCGTGTCTCCGGAGCTCTATGGCGAGGGCAAGAGCGTAGAGGTGTTCGCCCCGGACTGGCCCACCAAGGGGCAAGGCATGCCGGTGCCGACCGATGCGCTGATTGCGGCCAACCTGGAAGATTGGAAATACCAGGTGCCGCGCAACCACGTGGCGCTGGATCCACACACCGGCCGGCTGCAGTTTCCCGCCAACCAGAGGCCAAAGCGCGGCGTGTGGGTCAGCTACCAGTACGGTTTCGCCGGGGACATCGGTGGCGGGGAATATGCACGCCCGCTGGTTTCACTCGACGACGCCACGGTATACGTGGTGCATACCGCGACGCCGCTGTTGCCGCTTGCCGATCCCCTCCCGGAAAACCACTTTACTTCGATCAAGGACGCCTTGACGGCATGGGCCACGGCCAAGGCCGCCACGCCATCGGCGCGCGCGCTGGTGATTGAACTTGCCGAGAGCGGGCTCTATGACGGTGGCCTGGACATCCAGCTGGACGCTGGTGAAGCGATCCAGATTCGTGCCGCGGAGCGTACGCGTCCGGTACTGCGCCTGCTCGACGTACACGCCAGCCGACCTGACGCCCTGGGCATTGGCGGCGGCGCCGGGAGCCGCTTCATCCTCGACGGATTGCTGGTGATGGGCCGCGGCGTGGAAGTGCACGGCCAGCAAGATGACGATCCGAACGCTGCGACCGGCGACCTGTGCGAAGTGGTGATCCGCCACTGCACCCTGGTGCCGGGGTGGTCGTTGCATTGCGACTGCGACCCGAAGCGCCCTGGCGAGCCCAGCATCACGCTCGATGGCACGACCGCCTCGCTGCGCGTGGAGAACAGCATCCTGGGCCCGGTATCGGTGATATCGCCGGCCAGGCGAACGGAGCCGGTGGATATCAGCTTCTGCAACAGCATCCTGGATGCCACCGGCCCCGCGCGCGTTGCGCTGGGTGCGCCTGACGAGGCCGTGGCACACGCCAGCGTCGTTTTCCGTAGCTGTACCGTGATCGGGCAGATGCAAGTGCATGCGCTGGCATTGGCCGAAGACAGCATCTTCGCAAGTACCGTGCGCGTGTTGCGCCGACAGGTGGGATGCGTGCGCTTTTGCTTCGTGCCTTCCGGATCACGTACGCCGCCGCGCTTCCATTGCCAGCCCGACCTTGCCATTGCGGCGGCACCGGCGGCGAAAGCGGCCACGTTGTTGCGCGTGCTTCCCGAATTCCGAAGCCTGCGTTATGGCTCGCCGAACTACATGCGCCTGGACGATGCCTGTTGCCAGGAAATCGCCACGGGCGCCTCCGATGCCGCGTCCATGGGCGCGTGGCATGACCTTTTCGAACCGCAGCGGCAGGCCAACCTTGCCGCGCGCCTTGGTGAATCCGTGCCTGCGGGGACGGACGCCGGGATCATTTTCGCCAGTTAGGAGAGCCACCATGAAAGGCGACTTCGCCAGGGTCACCTTCGACCCCACGCGGCACTTCAGCCAGGTCTTCCAGCAACAGGGAAGGGTGCAACTGGAATCGGACTGGAACGAGCAGGCCGCCATCGGGCTGTATTTGCTGCGGACCATGGCGACGGATCTTGTCGGTCCGTGCTGGGCGGCCGGCACGGGCTTTTCGATCACGCGGCAGAACCTGCTGGCGAACTGGCAGCTGTCGCCGGGACATTTCTATGTCGATGGCATCCTGTGCCAGAACGACACGGCATGTACCGTGGCCACGCAGCCATACGCACCCACGCCTGGCAACGGCTTCGACCTTGCCGATCCCCCGCCGGGATTCGTCGTGTGGCTGGACGTGTGGGAGCGGCACCTTTCGGCGATCGAGGCGCCATCGATCCTGGACGCGGCGCTCGAGGGCGTGGATACCGCGACGCGCGCGCAGGTGGTGTGGCAGCTTCGGCTCACCGATACCGCCGCGCTTGGCCCGCAACTGGACGCCCTGGCCGTGGCGCTGAAGCTGCGCGCCGGCGGTGAGCTCTCCGATGCCGAGAAGGCCCTGCTGCAACAGCAGATCAATGAGCTTACTGCGTTGCGCCGAAGCCTGGACGCCGGGCAAGGCGACCCCTGCACCACGTTGCGAGCGGTACTCAATGCCCGCGCCACGTATGCATGGCCACGCCTGCGCGCGCAGGCAGGGCCCGCCGATAGCGATGACGACCCTTGCGTGATTGCCGCCGACGCCCGTTACCGTGGGCTTGAAAACCAGCTCTATCGCGTGGAGATCCACGACGGCGCTTCCATCGGGCCCAAAGGCGCGGCCGTGGG
>NZ_DATHFX010000352.1:0-9910 GCF_035317885.1 Pinirhizobacter sp. | reverse complement strand
CTTTACACGGAGGCACGCTCATGAAGATGCGGATCGGTGTGATTGCCCGGATCTGTGCAGGCGCATCGTTATTGTTGGCTGGCAGCGCGGCAGCCCAGGATTTAAGCAAGCTCGGCGGCATGCTCGGTGGTGGTGGAACTTCTATGAAGTCCGGCAGCATGGGCAATGTCACAGGCCTCCTGCAGTACTGCGTGCAGAGCAATTACCTGGGCGGGAATTCCGGCGCCGCGGGTATCAAGGACCAGTTGCTGGGCAAGATGGGAGGTGCGTCATCCACGCCCATGGCGGGCGGCGATACTTCTGCGAGCAAAGGCAACATGTTGTCCAAGCTTACCGGTGGCTCGAACGCGAGCAGCCAGGGCAGTGGTACCGCCACCAGTGATCCGTCTTACCTGAGCGGCGCAAAGGGCATCCTGCAAGGCAGCAATGGCAACTCGGTCGACTTGAACAGCCTCGGCGGCGGCAATAGCGACCTGAAGTCCAAGCTCACCACCAAGGTATGCGACACCGTGCTCAAGCAGGGCAAATCATTCCTGGGCAAGTAATGCCCTAGCGCGAACCAACACCCATCGCCCGCGCAAAGCGCGCGGCGATGTCGCGCAGTCCCGCTGCAATCGGCGGATCGTCCAGAAGCTCCGCTTCCACGCCCGCCATGATCGCCAGGCTCGCCACCCCAAGGGTGGAATCCGCACCGGTGGTAAGGATGCACGTGTTCTTCGTTTCGGCCTCGAGTACGCCGCACCAGGCTGGAATACGCGCTGAGAGTTCAGTAAAAGAACCTTGCAGGCGCAGCCGGATGCGATGCTCGAATGGCGCGATGGCGATGGCCTGTTGTATGTAGGCTGCGGTCCCACCAGGCGGCTCGGACGGTTCGAAGGTGGATCCTGTTGCCTCGGGTGAACGGATCCGGTCGACGCGGAAACTGCGCCAGTCGGCACGCTCGACGTCCCATGCCACCAGATACCATCGGTAGCCGAGTCTTGCCAGGGAGCAGGGCTCCACCAGGCGGCCGGTAATGGCGCCTTCGTGGCTTGCGTACTCAAAGCGCAGGCGGCGGTGGTCACGGCAGGCGGCAGCGATAAGGGTAAGTGCCGCGGCGTCGGCTAGAGGCGCCATGTTGTGCAGGCTTACCGTCACCGCCTGTATGGCCGTGGCGCGATCGCGCAGGCGCGCCGGCAACATCTGGCCAAGCTTCTGCAGCAGCGATCGTGCTGCGGGTTCCAGATTGCCCACCATGCCACTGGCTGCGTGCAGCGCCACCGACAATGTCACTGCCTCGTCGTCGTCCAGCAGCACCGGCGGCATTGAGGGCCCGCTACCCAATGCATAGCCTCCGCCGTGCCCCGCGCTGGCATGCACGGCATAGCCAAGCGCACGCAACTTGTCCACATCACGCCTGAGCGTGCGCGGGTCTATCTCAAGCCGTTTGGCGAGGTCCGCACCGGGCCACGCTCGCCGCTGCTGAAGCAGGGAAAGCAGACGGAGCAGGCGGGCAGAGGTCGGCAGCATGGGGGAAGTGTATCTTCGCGGACCGTTTCTGTCCGCAAAGCGGTCTTATCTTGGGCAACACATTCCCTCGCACCGGAGCACCCCGATGGCCACCTCCACCCATACCGGCAGCTGCCACTGTGGTGTCGTCCGTTACCAGGCCGAACTCGACGTGGAATCGGGCAGCGGCAAATGCAATTGTTCGATCTGCAGCAAGGTTCGGCTGTGGGGCATGATCGTGAAACCCGAGCAGTTCAAGCTGCTCAGTGGCGAAGATGCGTTGTCCGACTACCAGTTCGGCACGCACAGCATGCACTGGCTGTTTTGCAAGCACTGCGGCGTGCATGCCTTCGGCAAGGGAAACATTGCCGAGCTTGGCGGCGAGTTCATCTCGGTGAATCTGGCGAGCCTTGATGACATGTCCCCCGAGGCGCTGGCGGCCATTCCCGTCAGGGTTGCCGACGGCCGTCACGACAACTGGTTGGAGTCGCCCGCCGTCACGAGCTATCTCTGACCGTCGGTATCATATTGCCTCGATCTAAATGGCGAACGTTGCTACGATCCGGCACTGATGGCGGCTCGGAGATTCAACATGCGCTTTGGAAAGGTTTTCATGGGCGTGGTGCTCGCTGCGGCGACCGCCACGCCCACATGGGCGGCTACGCCGCCGGCGGGATACTCGGGCAATCCCGTGTTCCCCGGCTGGTACGCCGACCCGGAAGCCGCCATCTTCGACCACCAGTACTGGATTTATCCCACCACATCGCTCAAATACAGCGCGCAGTTGGGTTTCGATGCATTTTCCTCGCCTGATCTGGTGCACTGGACCAAACACGCCGATGTCCTGGACATCAAGGACATCGCGTGGGCGAAGAAGGCCCTGTGGGCACCGGCGATGATCGAAAAGGGTGGCAAGTACTATTTCTTCTTCGGTGCCAACGATATCCAGAGCGACAAGGAACTCGGTGGCATCGGCGTGGCAGTCAGCGACAAGCCCGAGGGGCCTTTCAAGGACCTGCTTGGCAAGCCGTTGATCGGCGCCTTCCACAACGGTGCCCAGCCGATCGACCAGTTCGTGTTCAAGGACGATGACGGCACGTACTACATGATCTACGGCGGCTGGAAGCACGCCAACATCGTCAGGCTGAAGCCAGACTTCACCGGCGTGGAACCGATGGCCGACGGCACCGTGTTCCGTGAAATTACCCCGGGGCCGGAATACGTCGAAGGCCCGATGATGTTCAAGCGCAACGGCAAGTACTACCTGATGTGGTCCGAGGGCGGCTGGACCGGCCCGGACTATTCCGTGGCCTACGCCATTGCCGACAAGGTCACCGGCCCGTTCAAGCGCATCGGCAAGATCCTTCAGCAGGATCCGAAGGTCGCCACGGGGGCAGGGCACAACTCCCTGTTCCATGTGGCCAGGGACGACAGCTGGTACATCGTCTATCACCGGCATCCATTGGGCGATACCGTCGGCAACGACCGCGTAACCTGCATCGACCGCATGTACTTCGACAAGGATGGCCAGATCCTTCCGGTGAAGATCACCAACGAGGGCGTGAAGGCCAACCCGCTTCAGTGACCGCGCTTGTACCCTGCGGCAACCGCGGGCACGGGTGCCTGCGGCGTGGCATAGCTGTCGCAAAGGTAGTTCACGAACGCCGATACCTTCGGGCTTACCAGCCTGCGTGAGGCATGCAGCACCCAGGCTTCCGCCTGGCCCTCGCGCGCTTCGCCCCACATCACCAGGCGCCCACTTGCCAGGTCATCCTCAACGATCGAGCGTGCCAGCATGGCGACGCCTGCGCCCTCACGCACCGCTTCGCGCATCAGCAGCGGCGTTGAAAACCACATGACGCCGCGCGGCCGGTAGGTCATCTCGCGCTTGCCGTCGACGACTGTCCACGACGACGGATCGTTACCCACGCGCAGCACCGCCGGCACCGATGGCGCGGGTTTGCCACGCGCGGCTTGCCTGGGCCGCGGTAACGAGGGAGAGGCCACCAGGACGATGCCCGCGCGCAGGAAGCAGCGACCCACCAGTGTTTCGTCCGGCGCGGGATTCACCCGCACCACCACGTCGTAACCATCTTCGGCGAGGTCCACGAAGCGGTCATCAGCAGTCACGTCCAGTTGGACGTCCGGATAGGTCCTGGCGAAACCCGCCGCGATGCGGCCCAGTGCCGAGTGGGCAAAGAAGAGCGGCACGTTCACCCGCAGCCGGCCGCGCACCCGGCCCATGCCCGCAGCTACATCGTTGCCGGCCTCGGCGATTTCACCCAGCAGGCCCTCGGTGCGCGCATGCAGCATCGCACCCTCGTCGGTGAGCCGCAGTGTCTGCGATCCGCGCTCGATCAGGCGCACGCCCAGGCTCTCCTCCAGTTCACGGACCCGGCGTGACAGTGTCGCCTTGGGTTGTCCCGTGGCGCGGCTGGCGCGTCCGAAACCGCCGTGAAGGGCTACCAGGTTGAAGAACGACAGCGCCGAGAGGTCCATGGTGGTGTTCCAAATTCGGGACAAGGTATCTCAATATTAGGTCTTATGCACCACCTACGGAACACCTATCTTGGGGTCACCCCAAGCCAAAGGAGTCATTCCCATGAGCATCCTCGTCACCGGTAGCACCGGCAAGATCGGCTCGCAAGTCGTTTCCAAACTCGTTGCCAAGGGCGCCCAGGTACGCGCCCTGACCCGATCCCCCGAAAAGGCGACATTCCCTGCGGGTGTCGAAGCGGTCAAAGGCGACCTGCTCGATACCACCGGCGTGCGCACAGCCCTTCAGGGTGTAAGCACGCTGTTCCTTCTGGTGCCGAACTCTCCCGATGAAATCACCCAGGCCATGAACACCGTGGGCCTGGCGCACGATGCCGGCGTGCGCGGCATCGTGTACCTGTCGGTGACGCGCAGCGACGTATTCGCCGACGTGCCGCACTTCGCCTCCAAGCACGCCGTGGAGCGGATGATGAAGAAGGTCGGCCTGGAAGCCACCGTGCTGCGGCCTTCGTACTTTTTCCAGAACGACATCGGCCAGAAGGAGCCGATGCTTGGCGGCGGCGTGTACGTCTCGCCCATCGGCGAGAAGGGCGTGTCGATGGTAGACATCGACGACATCGCTGAAGCCGCCGCGCGCGAACTGCTCCGCCGCGAAAAGTCCGCCACGCCTTTGCCCACCGAAGTGTATGAGCTGGTCGGGCCTGATGCTCTCACAGGCGATGCCGTGGCCCGCATCTGGACCGAGGCGCTCGGTCGCGAGGTGAAGTATGGTGGGAACGACCTGGATGCCTTCGAGAACAAGATCGCGCAGTTCGCGCCGGGCTGGATGGCGTACGACATGCGCTTGATGATGCATCGCTATCAGAAGGATGGCGCAGCGGCCTCGAAGGGCGATGTAGAGCGCCTTACGGCACTCCTGGGACGGGCGCCACGCAGCTACCGCGACTTCGCGCAAGCCACGGCAAAGGACTGGACGGCCTGACCAGGCATAGGCCCGGCGCGCACGGCGCCGGGCCCATCGGTGCACGGATGCTCAGTCCAGCTTGTAGTTGAGGTTCAGGAAGATCTCGCGGCCGTTGTACGTCGCTCCCTGCAGGTTCGAGATGTATTCGAAGCCGCCTGCGTCGTATGGGATCTCGCCAACCTTGTTGAAAATGTTGTTGACCTGCAAACCAACGCGCACTTTCGGGGTGAAGCGGTAACCCACCGAGCCGTTCCAGACGATCCAGGGCCCCAGGTCGTTGAGGTAGACCGAGCAGTCCGGGTCGCCGAAGGAGGGCTGGATGCCGTTGGCCAGGCGGCGGCAACTGTTATAGCCCGGCGCGCGGACCGAGCCGTTGCGCTCGCCGTAAAGCGAAGCGTCCCAGGGCCCGTCGTTCCACGTCAAGGTGCCGGTGACCTTGCTCGCCACGTGCTGGTAGCGCGTGTTGAGCAATGGATCGGTCGGCAGTGTGCGCTCCTTGTACGACAGGTTGTTGGTGTACTCCAGGTCGAGGGAGAATTTCCCATAGTCGTGGGTTTCGAAGTTGTAGCGCACCGAGGCGTCGACGCCGCTGACGTAAAGCGAGCGCTCGTTGATCGGGCCAACGAAGATGTCGGTGATGTTACCGGCGCTGTCGCGATGCACGTTGGCGATGGCCAGGGTGCAGTACTCCGACCCTAGCGCATGATCGGTATATGCCGCGCCGGTGATCGTCAAGCCGGTACGGCAGCCAGCCTCATCGGTCAGCAGGGTTTGCTGGTCGATGTAGTTGATGGCGTTCTTGATACCCATGTGCCAGTAATCGGCGGCCACGGACAGGCCCTCGACGCCGGGAATATCCCAGACGAAGCCGTAGGTCCAGGAGTGGCCGGTCTCGGGCAACAGATTGCGGCTGCCGCCGGAATGCTGGGTAAAGTATGTGGAGTGCTGGCTGGGCTGGCAGGAAGCATCGTGGGTCTGGGTGATACACAGGTAGGGATCGCCATAGATGCCCACCGGCACCTCCGAGTCCGTCTGGTAGATCGCCTGCATGTCCGGTGCATGGAAGTTGGTGCCATAGCTTCCGCGCAGCAGCAGGCCTTCATAAGGGCGGAACTCAATGCCGCTACCCCAGGTGCGGGCGATGTCGGCGATCGATGCATCCTTGTACTGGTCGATACGGCCAGAAATGGTCCATGTCAGCATCGACGAAAGCGGTACCCGGAATTCCGATCCCACCGAATGGCGGTTACGCGTACCGCCGCCGGTGTTGTAATCCTGGAACGGGTCGCCGAAGGTGGTGGTGCTGCCACGCGGATCCGGCGAAAGCTTGTAGCCCTGGTAGTTCTCTTCCAGCACCGCCGCCCAGCCTACCGGGCCTGCCCAGGTATTGAAGAGGTCGCCATTGATGTTGAAGGTGGCCTGGTCCATCCAGGTTGCCGAACTGTTCTGGCCATTCACGCCGAAGGTCGAATACTCAGCCGGGGTGATCGGACTATAGAAGCGTTGCTGGTTCAGCGCATAGGTCGGGTAGGCCGTGCCGCCGATCGTCGTCGTGCCCAGTTGCGGGCCGAAGAAGTAATCGAACATGCCCTGTTCGTTCAGGCCTGTGTAGTTCTCGTGCACGATGTAGCGCGCCGAGCCAAGGTCAAGGTTCCAGTTGAACTTCCCGTCGAACATCGTGCCCTGGACGCCGGTATGGAAGTCCCAGTTGAGCTCGCGGTCATGCGTGTTGCCATAGGTGCCCATCTCGTTGGGCGTGAGCTGGCGCAGGTAGTTGCTGATCACCTGGCCGGTGGTGCGGTCGTAGAAATTATTCGGCAGGCCGCCCATCGGGTACAGGAAGGGCAGCTGGGTATTGGATGTGCCGATGGTCTGCCAGATGCCCAGCGAGGCGTAGGCCTGCAGGCCGTTGCTGAAATCCTTCTCGCCGTAAATGTAGCCATCGTTGCTCTGCAGGCCCGGTGTCAGCACCCAGTTGCGGAACAAGGCATTCTGCTGGCAGAACGATCCGCCATCGGTCACTTGCCCCGGCAACACGGTGTGGCCGTCGGTGGCCACGGTACGCTTGTTGTAGAGGCTGAAGTTGTTGCCAAACTGATTGCAGGCGCCTGCCGGCGGCGTAATGAAGTTCCCGTCACTGTTGCCCAGCATCAGACCTGGGTAATTCTGGAAACCGAACAAGCGCTTGTTCTCGTCCCAGCTGCCGTAGCCGGCATCATCTTCCGAATCGGTATAGGGACGGTCGCGGCCCCACAGCGGGCTGCGATTGGTGTGCTGCAGGTTATAGACCACGTGCCAGTCGTCGCCGCTGCGGCCTCCGACCAGGTTGATGTCGCCATACTTACGCCCACCGCGCGTGGCGCCGCCGCCTGTCACCGTCAGATCGTCGCCCTGGTAGTTCTTCTTCAGGATGATGTTGACCACGCCGGCGATGGCGTCCGATCCATAGATCGACGACGCACCCGAGGCCAGGATTTCCACCCGGTCGATCATACCGCTGGGAATATTGTTGTAGTTCTGGAAGGTGCTCTTGCCGTCGGCCGGCTGCGGATAGTCGGCCACGCGATGGCCGTTCACCAACAACAGGCTGTGGTCGGAACCAAGGTTTCGCAGGTTCAGCTGGCGGGCATTCACCGACGAAGCACCCCAGCTGGGCGCGGTCTCGGACATGCCGGCCTGCGGGATGGACTGCGCGAAGTCGTTGAAGGTCTGGAAGCCCTGCGCCTTGATCTTCTGGTCGGTAACGATAAGCACCGGCGCCGGGCCTTCGATCTCCGAACGGGGAATTCTTGAACCGGTAACCACCACCTTGTCCAGGTCCACCGCCTTCTGTTTCGACGCGTCGGGCGAAGGCTGGGTGGCGGGTGCCGGCGCGGACTGCTGTGCCAGCTGTGGCGCGTCGTCGGGCGGCGCGGCAGCCGCCTGTGCGAACGCGTGAGGCGCGAGCAGCGCCATGGCCAGCGAACTGGCCAGTGCGCTCCGGCGCACGAAAATGTTGCTCATCGATTTAAACCCCTCAATTTGATACCCGGCAGGTAAGTGCCCCCCGGTGGCGAAGATATGAGATTTTTAAATCGTGGCAAGTCGCATTGCAGCATTATTACGAGCCGCAATACTGCTGTCCTCGGCAGTGAAATCGCAGGAACTTGCGGCAGTGCAAAAATTAGAAGGAATCCCTGGCAGTGACGCTGCCCTTCGTTCAGTGATCGATGCCATGGGCGCGCAACACGTCGGCGATGTCGAAACGCCAGAGGTTGCGCGATCCGTTCATGGGACCGGACAAGCGCGCCTGCAGCGATGCGGCCGTATCCTGCTTCTTCGGGAAGGCCACCTCGGCGCCGCGGTCGCTGGAGAGGTAGAGTTCGCCAAAGTTGTGTCCGAGCGAAGGTGCGTTCTCCAGTGCCTTGCTGTTGATTTCGCCGCCCAGGTGCTCGGGCTTGCCCCAGCTTCCATCGGCCTGGTGGAAGGAGACATAGAGATCCGCGCGGCCGAGCGAGTCACCTTCGTTGCCGGCGAATACGATGAATCGCTCTGCAGGATCGACGGCCGGATCCATGCGGTTGTTGGCCACGTCGCCCAACGGCACGAGTTCCGGCGTGGCATAACCGTCGCCTGCGCGGCGCGCCACATAGACCTGGTAGGCCTTGCCCGAGTCCGGGCGATGGGCCGAGAAATAGATATTCCCGTTGGCGGCAATGGATGGGTTGTAGATCATCGCGCCATCGTTCAGGGCGCCATCCACATGCACCGGCGCTCCCCAGCCGCCACTGGCGTTGGCCTGGACGTACCACAGGTTCGTTCCGGGGAAATCGTGGCCGGCCATGCTGGCAGTGACCGCGGCGGCGCCTGGATGAGCTGGCCGATTGGAGACGAAATACAGCCGCTTGCCATCGGGTGAAAGCGTGGGTTCGGAGTCGTGCCACTGCCCGGAGAACGGAGCAACCTCGGGCGTGCCCCATGTCGTGCCTCGCCTGTGCGAAACCATGATCGTGTCGTCGCTCTCGCCCATATCTGAACGCATGAAGCACAATGTATTACCGTCGGAGGTCATCGCCACCGACGTCTCCTGCAAGCCGGTGGAGATCACGCCGGGACCCACCAGTTCTCCCGCCAGGAGAGGCGATGCGCTCGCGCCGGATGCGATCAAGGTGGCGAGGGCGAGTTTCTTCAGGATCATGTCTTGCTCCTTGGGGTTAGCGGCAGGCGTGATTGGGGGCGTCGAGCCAGGGCGCCAGCGGGACTTGCCAGATATGGTCGTCGCCGTTGTCCCAATCGGCGCCGGCATGGGCATCCGATGGCGGCAGCTTACGGTCGCTATAGAAAAAGAGGGTGCGATGATCTGCACCCAACTGGGCGCCCATGCTGTGCTTTCCGCCGTTCACCGTGTCGCCCAAATCGCAAGGGGTGCTCCAGCCGTCGTCGGTTCGCCACGACAGGGCCAGGCGATACGGCTCCTTGGGCGAGTGCTTGATGCTGTAGACCATGAAGGATTGATCCGGCGCGATCGCCGGATCGCGGATAACCGCCTGTGCATCGCCAATGTCGAGCGTTTGAGCAGGGGCGAAACTTCCGCCCTTCGGTGTCGAATGCATCGGCTTGAAGTCGCCGCTGCCGGTGCAACCGATGTAGTACACGGTGCCATCGGCGGCGACGCTTGGCGCGAAGGTCATCGAGCAGCTATTGACGACATCGGGTAGCCGGGCAGGCGTGCCCCAGTCCGTGCCGTGGCGGTCGACGCGCCAGATCGCCATGCCAAGGCCTATGCGTGTGGTCCCGTTACGCACCGCGTCGATCGCCTTGCCGCCAGGTGCCGTTGGCCGGTTGGACACAAACAGCAGGTATGAACCATCCGGCGCCATGGCGGGGTCGAGGTCGCGCCATTGGCCGGAGAAAACCGCCACCTGCGGCTTGGACCAATGGCCATGCTCACGATGCGACAGCATCAGGGTAAAGTTGTCGGTG
>NZ_DATHFX010000351.1:0-8574 GCF_035317885.1 Pinirhizobacter sp. | reverse complement strand
CACGCGCCATCCTTTTCGTTGCGTTGCTCATCGTCCTGGTTGCACCTGTCGCCGCGCGGGACACATTGCTTCTGCCCGACCGTGTCTGGACGGCCGAAGGCAATGCCGCCCATACCGGCTGGGCCGTGCTGGTGCGCGATGGCGTGATCGCGGGCGTCGGACCGCGCGATGGCTTGCACCCCGCCGCCGATGCCCAGGAAATTCCCCTGCCTGGTGCCACCCTGATGCCGGGTCTCATCGACCTTCACTCGCACGTCTTCCTGCATCCGTACAACGAAACCCTGTGGAACGACCAGGTATTGAAGGAAGCGCCGGACTACCGCGTGCTCGAGGCCGCGGCCCATGCGCGCGACACGCTGATGTCGGGCTTCACAGCCTTGCGCGACCTGGGCACGGAAGGCGCTGGTTTCGGCGACGTTGCCATCAAGCACGCGATCAACGAAGGCCTGATCCCGGGACCCCGGATGTTCGTGGCCACGCGTGCGATTGTCGCCACGGCCAGTTATGGGCCTGGGCCGCGCGGCTTCCGCCCTGACCTTGATCTCCCCTCCGGCGCCCAGGAAGTGAGCGGGACGGACGAGGCCATGCGCGCCGTGCGCGAACAGGCCGCGCGTGGCGCGGACTGGATCAAGCTGTACGCCGATTACCGCGTGGGTCCCGATGGCGCCACCGCGCCCACCTTCACCGCGGCCGAACTCAAGGCCATCGTGGACACCGCGCACCTGATCGGGCGGCCGGTGGCGGCCCATGCCGCCTCGCGCGAAGGCGTGGCGATGGCGGTGGCGGCAGGCGTGGACACCATCGAACACGGCTACGGCACCGACGAAGCCACCTTCGCCCGGATGAAGAAGCAAGGCACCACCTACGAACCCACGCTCACCGCGGTGGACGCCACCGAGGAATACTTCAACCACTACAAGGCCGGCGATCCGCCCACCAAAAACATGCGCGAGGCCGAGCAGGCCTTCCGCACCGCGCTAAAAGTGGGCGTAACCATTGGCAATGGCTCGGATGTGGGCGTGTTCGCCCACGGCACCAACTGGCGCGAGCCCGTTGCGATGGTGCGCGATGGCATGACCCCGCCCCAGGCGCTTCACGCCGCCACCGACGTCGCCGCCCGTATCCTTCGCCAGGGCGATCACTTCGGCCGCATCGCCGTAGGCATGCGCGCCGACCTGGCCGCGTTCTCGGGCGATCCCAGCGCCCACATCGAAGACCTTGCCCATCCGGTGCTGGTGATGAAGGATGGAACCCTCTACCGCAGCCCCGACGGCCATCCATGAGTCCCAGTTTCCAGATCCGCCCGATTGAACCGCGCGACGATGCCGCCATGGCGGCGATCATCCGCGAAGTGATGCCCGAGTTCGGCGCCGACGGCCCGGGTTTTGCCATCCACGATAAAGAAGTGGACGGCATGTCCCAGGCCTATGCACGCGAGGACACCGCCTACTACGTGGTGATCATGGATGGCGAGGTCGCGGGCGGCGCCGGTATCGCACCGCTGGTCAATGCGCCGGAAGACGTCTGCGAGCTGCGCAAGATGTACTTCCTGCCCAAGGCGCGCGGCATCGGTGCCGGGGCCGCCATGATGCGTTGCTGCCTGGAGGCGGCACGGCGCCTGGGCTTCAAACGCTGCTACCTGGAAACCCTCACCGGCATGGATTCGGCGCAAACGCTCTACCGCCGCCACGGCTTCGAGCCCCTGGACCACGCGATGGGTGGCACCGGCCACTTCGGCTGCGATCGCTACTTCATCCGGGACCTGTAACGCGTGGCCACGCAACCGCCCCAGCTCACCTTCCAGGTCGATGACCCCGGGGCCGGGGACATCGTACCGCTGATCGATGAATTCGAAGGCTACCTGGCGGAGCTCTACCCCGAAAGCGAACGCCGCCCGGGCGACGCCGCCCCGCCACTGCACCGTCCGAACGTCACCTTCATGACCGCGCGCGTGGATGGCGTGCCGGTGGCCTGCGGCGCCTTCGCCGACCACGACGACTACGTCGAGGTGGCCAAGATGTATGTCATCCCCACCGTGCGCGGGCTGGGCCTGGGCAAGCAGTTGCTCGAAGCCCTGGAAGACGAGATCCGCCGCTCCGGCGGCAAACTGGTGCGGCTTGAGTCCGGCACCGCCCAGACCGAGGCCCAGGAACTCTACGAAGGTGCCGGGTACCGCCGCTGCGGCAGCTTCGGCACCCACCGCGCCACGCCGCACAGCATCTTCATGGAAAAGTCCCTCGCATGATCCGCATTGCCACCGCAGGCGACGCCGCCGCCTGCCACGACATCTATGCTCCGGCGGTGCTGCACAGCGCCATCACCTTCGAGACAGAGCTGCCCGGGAACCAAGCCATGGCCGACCGCATCGAAGCGCGGCTGGCCCACTACCCGTGGCTGGTGTTCGAAGACGAAGGCCGGGTGCTGGGCTATACCTACGCCGGACGTTTCCGCGAACGGGCCGCGTACGACTGGATCGCCGAGACATCGGTTTACGTGCATGAAAACGCGCGCCGGCGCGGCATCGCCCGGCGCCTGTATACCTGCCTTCTGGACGTGATGCAGATGCAGGGTTTCAACCAGGCGGTGGGCGCGATCACCCTGCCCGGCGAAAGCAGCGTGGCCATGCACGGCGCGCTCGGCTTCCAGCCGGCCGGCGTATGGCGCCACTGCGGCTACAAGCTCGGCCAATGGCATGATGTAGGCCTGTGGCAAAGGGAACTGGCTGTCCCGGCGAATCCGCCGCCGGCCATCGTGCCGTTTGCCCGGATGCGCCACGATTCCGCCCTGCAAGTGAGGCTTGCGCTCGGGTAAGATGACGGTCTTTGCACGACGCACAGGACCTTCCCCATGCAGCTTGAACACGTCAAGGCAGTGATCACCGGTGGCGCCTCGGGCCTGGGCTACGCGGTGGCCCGGCACCTGGTGGACCACGGCGCGAAAGTCGCGCTGTTCGACGTCAACGACGCGAAGGGCGCGTCGTCCTGCGAGGCGCTGGGTGACAACGCGCATTTCCGCCGGGTGGATGTCACCTCCGAAGACAACGTGGCCGGGAACATCGCCGCCGCGCGCGAGGTCATGGGCGGCCTGAACGTGCTGGTGAACTGCGCCGGCATCCTCGGCGCCGGCCGCGTGGTGGGCAAGGAAGGTGCGATGCCGCTGGCCAACTTCAGCAACACCATCATGGTGAACCTGGTGGGCAGCTTCAACGTGGCCAAGGCCGCGGCCAACCTGATGCAGGCCAACGACGCCGGCGAGGATGGCGAGCGTGGCGTGATCATCAACACAGCCTCCGTAGCCGCCTACGAAGGCCAGATCGGCCAGGCCGCGTACTCGGCCTCCAAAGGTGGCGTGGTGGGCATGACGCTGCCGATGGCGCGCGAGCTCTCGCGCTTCGGCATCCGCGTGGTCACCATCGCCCCGGGCATCTTCTGGACGCCGATGGTGGACAACATGTCGCCCCAGGTGCAGGAATCGCTGTCCGCTTCCATCCCCTTCCCGGCGCGCCTGGGCAAGCCCGAGGAATTTGCAAGCACCGTGGGCTTCATCGTGCAGAGCCGTTACATCAACGGCGAGACGATCCGCCTCGACGGCGCCGTGCGCCTGCAGCCGAAGTAATCATCTTTCCAGCCCAACACCCGAGCCCTTCGCATGAAAGCTTCCGACGTCAAGCGCGGTACCGTCATCGAGCACGACGGCACCGTGTACCAGGTGCGCGACATCGAGCGCAGCGCGCCCTCCGCGCGTGGCGGCAACGTCACCTTCCGCTTCACCCTGTATTCGATCCCCAGCGGCCGCAAGTTCGACCTTTCGCTGCGCGCCGACGACGATCTGAAGGAAGTGGAATTGAGCCGGCGCCAGGCGACCTATTCCTATATGGATGGCGATGCCTTCGTGTTCATGGACGCCGAGGACTACACGCAGTACCTGCTGCCGCCGGAGCTGGTCGGCGATAACGCCGGCTATATCGTCGAGGGGCTGGAAGGCTATTATGTCCAGGTGATCGACGACGCTCCCGTCGGCCTGCAGGTACCGACCAACGTGGTGCTGACCGTCACCGACACCGCGCCGGAATTGAAGGGCGCCAGCGCCACCAAACGCACCAAGCCCGCCACGCTCGAAACCGGGGTCGAGGTACAGGTACCTGAGTACATCACCACGGGCGAGAAGGTCACGGTGAACACCCTCACCGGCGAATTTGCCGGGCGGGCATGACGCGGCCACCTCGCTGCGGGTTATTGGGGGTCAGAGTCGTTACTCTGACCCCGCTTTCGCGCCGGCCGCGCCTAGAAACCGAAAGGGGTTGCCCTTAACCCCTTCCCTCACGAGCAACGGATGACCTCGGGATTCTCCCTTCCCCGCAGCGTGCTGCAGTCGCTCACCACCACGCGCCGGCCCGACGTGCCGATGCGCGTGGCACTGCGTAACGCCGCGGCGGTGGCGATCCCGCTGGCCATCGGCGTAGCCACGGGACACGTGGGCGTCGGCATCGGCATCGCGGCGGGAGCGCTGGACACGATGTTCTCCGACCAGCCGGGCCCGTACCAGCAACGCCTGCAGCGACTTTTCCTGGCTGCACTTGCGGCCGGCGGCGCGGCACTGCTGGGATTCCTGGTCGGCGGCCATCCGCTCAGCCTGTCGCTGGCCACCGCGGTATTGGGCTTCCTCGGCGGCATGCTGGTGATCTTCGGGCCGGACATCGCCCGCGTGGGCATGACCAGCATGCTGCTGCTGGTGATCACCGCCGCCACGCCCTTGCCGGTGGGCCAGGCCATCGGCGCGTCGCTGCTGATCTTCGGCGGCGGTATCTTGCTGACGCTGTTCTCGATCGCCGCGTGGCCGCTGCAACGCTACCGGCCCGAGCGCCACGCCCTGGCCGAGGTTTACCGCGGCTTGGCCATGCTGGCTGCGCAACCGCCGGGTCACGGCTCGGAGGCGCCTGCGCTCAGCGAGGCGATGACCAACTTGCAGCAAACCCTGCTGGGGCGCTTCCATGCACGCGGACGTGCCATGGAAGCCTTCCGCGTGCTGCTGGACATCGCCGAACGGATCCGCCTGGAGCTGATCACCATGCAGGAACTCGGCTGGGATGGCAGCCTGCCGCGGATGATCCGCGCGGACGCCGCGCGGGTGCTGCGTGGCGTGGCCCGCGCGCTGGACGAGGCCGGGCCGCCGACGCGCGCACAAGCAGCGCTGAAAACCCTGCAGGCCAGCGAGCAGGCGTTATTCGGCGAGACGGAGCGAAGTTTCGCCAGCACCCACGTACACGCGTTATCGGGCCAGCTGGCCGCGGCCGTGCGCAACGCCAACTGGGCCGGCAGCCGAGGCGAGATCCGCGCCGAGACCGCCGAAAGCAGCCTGCCGGCACCACTACGCAGTGGTTCGGCGCTGGCCGCGATGCGCGCCAACATGATCCCGCAGTCGATCGCCTTCCGGCACGCGGTTCGCTGCGCGGTGGTGCTTACGCTGGCGGTTGCCATCTCGCGCTACGCCCACCTGCCGCATGGCTACTGGCTGCCGATGACCGCCGCCATCGTGCTGCGGCCCGATTTCGGCGCCACGTTGAATTTCGGCCTGTTGCGCGTGGTGGGCACGGTGCTGGGCCTGGTGCTTACCACCCTGGTGCTGCGCTTCACCCCTGATGCGCCCTGGGCGCACATCGCGGTGCTGGCGATCCTGTGCGTGGCCTTCCGCTACCTGGCCACCGCGCACTACGGCATCGCGGTGGCGGCCCTCACCGGTACGGTGGTGATCCTGCTGTCGTTCGACGGCGTCGAGTCCGCCGCGGCCATGACCGACCGCGTGCTCAACACGGTGCTGGGCTCGGCCATGGCACTGGTGGCCTATGTGCTGTGGCCTTCGTGGGAACGTACGCGCGCACGCGCCGCGCTGGCCGACATGTTCGATGCCTACGCCGCGTACCTTGCCACCCTGGCCGGCCCTGCCCCGCCCCGCGAGCGTCGCGACGCGCGCACCTTGTCACGCACCGCGCGTACCAACGCCCAGGCCTCGCTCGACCGCATGCGCTCGGAGCCCGCCACACCCGTGCACCTGATGGAAATGGCGCAAACCCTTTTCGCCAACGGCAACCGGCTGGCCCGCACGGCGATGACGCTCGAGGCCATGGTGGACGACATGGGCGATATGAACCGCGACCTGGTCGGGCCACTGGTGCGTGAGTCGTCCGGGGCATTGCACGCACTGGCCGATGCCCTGCGTCATTCACAGCCTCCCGGCAGCTTGCCGGACCTGCGCTCCCGGCAACGCGAAATCGTCACTGCCCTGGCCGGGGGACGGGGGACGGGCATGGCCGACCAGATGGCAACCATCACCGACCGGCTGGTAGATAACGTCAATACGATCAACCACATCCTTCAACGACGTTAAGTGCCGTCGAGGGCGCCCGCCGCGTTACACTTGGCGCCATGCTGAAGATCGATACCCACGCTCACATCCTGCCCAAGCAGTGGCCGGACCTCGCCGCCAAGTACGGCGACGACCGCTTCCCGGTGATGCAGCACGCCGGGGGATCGCACCGGATCTACAAGGACGGAAAATTCTTCCGCGAGGTGTGGGAATCGGCCTTCGATGCCGAACACCGCATCGCCGACTACGCCCGCCACGGCGTGGACGTGCAGGTGATCTCCACCGTGCCGGTGCTGTTCTCGTACTGGGCCAAGGGCCACCAGGCGCTGGAACTTCACCGGTTCCTGAACGACCACGCCGCGCGCCTGTGCCACGACCATCGCCAGCACTATGCCGGCATCGGTACGGTGCCGCTGCAATCACCCACGCTTGCCATCCAGGAGATGGAGCGCTGCATGGACGAACTGGGCCTGCAGGGCGTGCAGATCGGCTCGCATTGCAACGACTGGAACCTCGACGCCCCGGAACTGTTCCCGTTCTTCGAAGCCGCAGCCGACCTTGGCGCTGCGATCCTGGTGCACCCCTGGGACATGATGGGCGCATCGGGCATGCCGCGTTACTGGATGCCCTGGCTGGTAGGCATGCCTGCCGAGCAATCGCGCGCGGCGTGCTCTTTAGTGTTCGGCGGCGTGCTCGAGCGCCTGCCGCAGCTGCGCATCATGCTGGCCCACGGCGGCGGCAGCTTCCCTGGCAGCATCGGCCGCATCGAACACGGCTTCCGCATGCGCCCGGACCTGGTAGCCACCGACAATGCGCGCAATCCGCGTGAGTACATGCACCGGCTGTATTTCGATTCCTGCGTGCACGATCCGCGTGCGCTTGAGTACCTGCTCGACACGGCCGGCGTATCGCAAGTGATGCTGGGCACCGACTACCCCTTCCCACTGGGCGAACAGGTGCCCGGGAGCGGTATCGATGCGCTTGACCTGGACGACGAAAGCCGCGCTCGACTCTTCCATGGCACTGCGCTGGAATGGCTGCAGCTGCCACACAGCCGTTTCGAGCGACACTAAACCCTTTAACCCGGGAATTGAACCGAATGATCCTTCCGCGCCGCACGCATCTTGCTGTCCTCGCCTCCATCGGGTTGCTGATCCAGGCATCGGCCATCGCCGGCGACATCACCATGGCCAATGGCGCCGTGCGCTTCAGCGTGCCCGATAGCTGGGTGCCGATCATGCAGACCCAGGGCGATCCGGAAACCCAGGTATTCCAGGTGCCCGACCCCTCGCCTGCCGGCGCCAAGACGCTCTCGCGGGTCACCGTCTCGGTAAAGCAGGCAGGCAACATGGCCGGCTACCAGTCGTGGATGGGCCAGCAGACCGCCCGCGCACGCCAGCTCACCGGTTATGCACCTGATGCCCATCGCGCTGCCACGCCGAACGATTACTTCTATACCGCGCAGGAAACCGGCGCGCAGTTCACCTATCACGAGCGTTATGCCTTCAGTGGCAGCCTTGCCATCCAGCTGCGCTGCGTGCGCCCGGCCACCGGCGACGCGCGCTGGCAGGCCTCGTTCGATGCCGGCTGTGACGACGTCGCCAGCCATTTGCCGCAGTGAGCCTTAGCGCCATGGACTACCGCAACGACCTGGCCTGGGCGAAGGCCCAGGACGACGCCGACCCGCTCAAGGGTTTTCGTGACCGCTTCCTTATCCCGCCGCACGAGGGACACGACAGCCTGTACTTCTGCGGCAATTCCCTGGGACTGCAACCGCGCAGCGTGCGCGATGCGATCGCTTCGGAGCTCAACTACTGGGGCGAGCTGGCGGTGGAAGGCCACTTCCGCGGCAAGCTGCCATGGTTGTCGTATCACGAGTACGTGCGCGACAACCTGGCCGAAGTCGTGGGCGCCCTTCCGTCGGAAGTGGTGGCGATGAACACCCTGGGCGTGAACCTGCACCTGATGATGGTGAGCTTCTACCGCCCCACGCAAGAACGCCATGCGGTCCTGATCGAGGCGGGCGCCTTTCCCACCGATCGCTACGCGGTGGAATCGCAGATCCGGTTCCATGGCTTGGACCCCGCCACGTCATTGATCGAACTGGAGGCGGACGAACCCAACGGCAGCATTTCGATGGGTGCGATCGAACGCGCCATCGGCGAACACGGCACGAAGCTCGCGCTGGTGATGCTGCCTGGCGTGCAGTAC
>NZ_DATHFX010000350.1:0-6532 GCF_035317885.1 Pinirhizobacter sp. | reverse complement strand
GGCCGCGACCAAGAAGGCCGACGCATCCAAGAAACAGGCCCAGGACAAGGCCGAGGAACTGAAGAACGCCTCCAATGACGCCCTGCCGGACCTACCCAACGCCGACCAGAAGCAGACCGGCACCAACGGCGCCGATACGGGCCTCGTGGGCCGTTACCAGGCCGCCATCCAGAATTCGGTGACCCAGCACTGGATCCAGCCCGATACCGTCCAGTCCGGGACAAGCTGCAAGGTGCATGTCACCCAGATTCCGGGCGGCGATGTCCTCAGCGTCAGCGTGGATTCCAGTTGTCCGTACGATGCTGCCGGTCGCCAGTCGGTCGAAAACGCCGTCCTGGCCGCCAAGCCCTTGCCCTACCAGGGCTTCGAGTCCGTCTTCCAGCGTGACATAACCATCACCTTCAGGCCGCAATGATCCCGCCCATGCGAAAACTGACCCATCTCCTTGCCTTCGCCCTTGCCGCCGCGGCCGCCTTCGTGGCCGGCCCCGTGGCCGCCCAGTCGCTCAACGTCGATATTACCCAGGGCTTGAAGTCCGCCACGCCGATCGCCGTGGTGCCTTTTGCCCAGGCCGAAGGTACCCCGCTACCCACCGACGTCGCCGACGTCATGCGGGCCGACTTCAACCGCTCGGGCAA
Source organism: Pinirhizobacter sp. (assembly GCF_035317885.1). Classification (GTDB taxonomy): domain Bacteria; phylum Pseudomonadota; class Gammaproteobacteria; order Xanthomonadales; family Rhodanobacteraceae; genus Pinirhizobacter. The sequence continues at coordinate 5,894 of NZ_DATHFX010000350.1, read as the reverse complement.
ATTCCGCGCCCTGGACAAGAAGGACATCGTCGAGATGCCTTCGAAGGGGTCGGACATCCAGTTCGCCACCTGGCGCCTGCTCAAGCAGAATTACATCACCGTCGGCCGCATCGTCGATGCCGGCGGCGGCATGCTGCGGGTGGAATACGAGTTGTGGGACGTCAACCGCCAGCAGAGCCTTCTTTCCCAGGCGTTTACCGCCCCGGCAGGCGACCTGCGCGGCGTGGCCCACCAGATCGCCGACCAGATCTATGAAAAGATCACCGGCGTCCGTGGCGCCTTCTGGACCCGCATCGCCTACGTCACGGCGGTGGGTCTGAACCGCAATGCCAACTACTCACTGATCGTGGCCGATTCCGATGGCTACAACCCCCAGGTCGTGGCCCGCTCGAAGGAATCCCTGCTGTCGCCAGCCTGGTCGCCGGACGGTCGCAAGATCGCCTACGTGTCGTTCGAAAGCGGCAACTCGGCCGTCTACGTGCAGGACATCGGCACCGGTTCCCGTACGCTGATCGCCTCGCACCCCCGCGGCATCAACAGCGCCCCGGCGTGGTCCCCGGACGGCAGCAAGCTGGCGGTGTCCCTGTCCTATGTAGGAAACCCCGAAATCTTCGTCATCGACGTCGCCTCCCGCCAGGAGCGCCGGATCACCAACAACGTATCGATCGACACGGAACCGGTGTTTACCCCGGATGGCCAGTCGATCATCTTCACCTCCGACCGCTCCGGCAAGCCCCAGCTCTACCAGACTTCTGTGTCTGGCGGGGACGCCCAGCGCATCACCTTCAGTGGCGGTTTCAACGCCAGCGCCTCGGTCACCTACGACGGCAAGCAGATTGCCATGGTGCAGGGCAACGGGAACGTGTATCGTATTGCCATCATGGACCGTAGTCTTGGCGGCCAGGTGCGCTACGTTTCGCCGGGTAACGTCGACGATTCGCCCAGCTTCGCGCCGAACGCCGGGATGCTTCTTTATGCTGCATCGCAGGGAACCCGCGGTGTGCTGTATGCGGTATCGGCAGATGGCCTGGTGCGCCAGCGCCTGGTTCTGTCGGACGGCGATGTCCGCGAACCGTCTTGGGGACCCTACCGGCAGCGTTGAAGCCCCTGGCGCGTTTGACGCGACGGGGCGGGAAACACGGCAGGCGCGGAATTCCGCGCCTTTGCCATGAGAGAATTTGGCGGTTGGCTTTAGAAGGTCATCTGCGAAAGCGTTGGCAGGGGCGCGGGACAGCGCCTCGCTGGCGCCAGCTTTAAAAACAACAGCCGGACCACCGGCGAGCCTGTCCCAAAAAGAAACCGACTGTCGGATCCCAAACTGTTGAAGGAACGTCCCATGAATAAGACCGTTCGCGTCACCCTCGCCGCCCTGTTCTGCGTTGGCGCGGTGGCCGCTTGCTCGAAGAAGGCTGTCAAGACCCCGCCCCCGCCGCCGCCGGAGCCGATGGCTCAGACCCAGGCCCCGACCAACGACGGCGCCTACACGCCCGAGTCGCTCGATACCGTCGACTGCCTGCGTCAGCGCACCGTGTACTTCGACTTCGACAGCAACGAAGTGAAGCCGGAATACCAGGCTTTCCTCGCCTGCCACGCCAAGTACCTGCGTGACCGTCCGTCGGCCCAGATCCGTCTGACCGGCAACACCGACGAGCGCGGCACCCGCGAGTACAACCTGGGCCTCGGCGAGCGCCGTGGCAATGCTGTCCAGGGCGTGCTGGCTGGCCAGTCGGGCCAGGTCACCGTCGTCTCGAAGGGCAAGGAAGATCCGACCTGCCGCGAGCACAACGAAGACTGCTGGTCGAAGAACCGTCGCGTTGAGATCGAATACACCGCGAAGTAATGATGGTGTTGTCCAGGAACTACCTGGCCACATGCAGCGTGGCGGCCTTGATGGCCGCCACGTTGTTTGGCTTTATTTTCCCCGTGCAGGCGCAAGACACGCGTCTATCCCTGGCCGACCGCGTCAGCCGCCTCGAACAACAGGCGCAGGCGAACCAGGCCAATGCCAGCACGGTCAACCAGATTTCCGAACTGCAGCAGCAGAACGCCCAGCTGCAGGGCAAGATTGAAGAGCTGCAGCATCAGTTGCAGACCATGCAGGACTCCGGCAAGAGCCAGTACGTAGACCTCGACACCCGCTTGGGGCGTCTTGAGGGCAACCGTGCGGGCACCGCGCCAGGCGCAGGCCCTGCGGCGGCATCGGCAGCCACCTCTCCTACGCCGGCGTCCGCCGACAGCACCACCGACGACATGATGGCGCCGCCCCCGCAGCCGGCGTCGGTTACCCCCGTGGGCGGCCGTGGCGCAGCACCGGCAGCTGCCACCAAGGCACCCACCCCGCAGGCGGTCGACCCCGCCCAGCAGGCGGCGTACAACGCGGCCTTTACTGCGTTGCGCGGCGGCGATTTCGCATCTTCAGCCAAGGGCTTCAAGGATTTTCTCACCAAGTATCCGGATAGCCCGCTGGCGCCCAACGCCTATTACTGGCTGGGTGAGTCGTATTACGGCGCCACCAACTATTCGGTGGCGCTGGAAGCCTTCAAGCGCCTGGTCGGCCATTGGCCCACCAGCGAGAAAGCACCCGATGCCCTCCTGAAGATGGGCTACTGCCAGCAGTTGCTCAAGCAGCAGAACGAAGCGGTGGCCACACTCAAATCGGTGTCGGTGAAGTATCCCGGCTCAAAGGCCGCCAGCCTTGCCGCCGAGCGCCTGCGCCGCATGCAGCAGCCGGCGAACTAACGGGCCCATAGCGATGAACGCCGAGGCCCCCGTGGCGAACGCGGCGGCCCCCCGGGCCGAACGCCTTCGCATTACCGAGATCTTCCACTCCATCCAGGGTGAAGCCGACGCCATCGGCTGGCCCACCGTATTCGTGCGCCTCACCGGTTGCCCCCTGCGGTGCGTCTGGTGCGACACCGAATATTCCTTCCACGGCGGCCAGTGGCACGACATCGATGCCATCCTCTCCGAGGTGGCCAGCCACGGCGCGCGGCACGTATGCGTGACCGGTGGCGAACCGCTGGCGCAGAAGCGCTGCCTGGTGCTGCTGGAGAAGCTCTGCAACGCCGGTTACGAAGTATCGCTGGAGACCTCCGGTGCATTGGATGTATCGGCGGTCGACCCACGCGTGCGCAAGGTGATGGATCTCAAACCGCCGGATTCCGGCGAGAGCGCACGCAACCTGTGGTCGAACCTGGCGCACCTGTTGCCACACGACCAGGTCAAGTTCGTCATCGCCAGCCGTGGCGATTTCGAATGGTCGCGTGACGCGGTAGCCCAGCACGCGATCGACCGCATCTGCATGGTGCTTTTCTCCCCTGTCCACGGCAAGGTGGATCCCCGCGAGCTTGCCGAGTGGATCCTGGCCGAACGCCTGCCGGTGCGTTTCCAGATGCAGCTGCACAAGCTGTTGTGGAACGACGCCGCGGGCCACTGATCGAGTCGAGTGATGAACGAAGTGAAACAACCCCGCGCAGTGGTGCTGGTGTCTGGCGGCATGGATTCAGCCGTCACCATTTCGCTGGCTCGGCAGCGAGGTTTTGAAGTGTTCGCGCTGAGCGTGGCCTACGGCCAACGCCACAATTCCGAACTCGCCGCCGCCGCACGGGTTGCCAGCATGCTCGGCGCCGTCGCGCACAAAACAGTAACGGTGGACCTGCGCAGCATCGGCGGCTCGGCGCTCACCGCCGACATCGACGTGCCGGAAGAGGGCGGTGAGGGCATCCCGGTGACCTACGTGCCGGCCCGCAACACCATCATGCTTTCCATCGCGCTCGGGTGGGCCGAAGTGCTCGGCTCCATCGACATCTTCTGCGGTGTCAATGCGGTTGATTATTCCGGCTACCCCGACTGCCGCCCTGCCTTCATCGAATCATTCCAGGCCCTGGCCAACGTCGCCACCAAGGCCGGGGTGGAAGGCCACCGGATGACCATCCATGCCCCGCTGATGGCCATGAGCAAGGCTGATATCGCCCGTGAGGGTGCGCGCCTGGGTATCGACTTCAGCCAGACGGTAAGTTGCTACCAGGCCGATGCGGAAGGCCGTGCCTGCGGTCACTGCGACGCCTGCCGCCTGCGCCGGCAAGGCTTCGAGGCTGCCGGCCTGTCCGATCCCACCCGCTACGTGTTGTGACAGGCGAACCCAACCGGTTAAACTATCAGGCTATCGCTCCGGGCCGTTAGCTCAGTTGGTAGAGCAGCGGACTTTTAATCCGTTGGTCGATGGTTCGAATCCATCACGGCCCACCATGCGTAGCTTGCGATGTCAGTCTGCTACCGCAACGATCTGAATCCGGTGCGAACCTCATCCGACAATAGTGCCGGCTGCTCCCACGCGGCGAAGTGCCCCCTTTGGGCAACCGGTTGTAGTGGATGAGCTTGGGAAAGGCCGCCTTGGCCCAACTCTGCGGCGCCTGGTAGAGCTCATCGGGAAAGGCACTGACGGCCACAGGCACGGTGACGCCCTGCGGGACGAAGAACGCAAGCTTGTTTTCCCAATACAGGCGAGCGGAAGAGATCGCTGTGTTGGTCACCCAATAGAGGGTAATGTTGTCGAGGATGTCGTCCCGCGTAAGGCCTTCCGGTTTTCCGTCGAACACGCGTGCGATCAGCTCGTAACTGCGCGCGTCGTGATCGAGTATCCAGGCTGCAAGGCCGACAGGTGAGTCCTCGATGGCGTACAGGCTCTGGGGCCTGAGCCTCATCTCGTTGGCGTAGCCCAGCCCCGTCTTGTAGAAGAAATCAAGCTGCTCGTAAGCATGGCGTTCGTCGGGTGAGAGACCCGGCGGAGGTGGACCTCCCGCGCTGAGTGCTTTGACAATCTCAGGCGGCAAGGTGGAGGGCATGTTCAAGTGGATGCCCATGACGTCCGAAGGCGCAAGCACGGCCATCTGCTCGGTCACCGGATCACCCCAATCACCCCCTTGCGCCACGAAGCGTTTGTATCCAAGGCGATGCATCAGCGTGATCCAGGCGCGGGCGATACGAACCGGATCCCAGCCGGGGGCAGTGGGCTTGCCCGAGAACCCGTAGCCGGGCAACGACGGAATCACGATGTCGAATGCATCCGATGCGCTCGCGCCATGTGCGGTGGGATTGGTCAGCGGATCGATGATCTTCAGCTGCTCGATGATCGATCCAGGCCATCCGTGCGTAACGATAAGCGGCAGGGCGTTCTTTTCCTTCGAGCGGACATGGATGAAATGGATGTCCAGCCCGTCGATCTGGGTGATGAATTGCGGCAGGGCATTGAGCCTCGCCTCGACCTTGCGCCAGTCGTATTCTTTCACCCAATAGCTCGCCAACGCCTTCATCGTCGCCAGCTGAACGCCTTGAGACGCATCCGGCACCGTTTCGCGACTGGGCCATCGTGTTGCTTCCACGCGCCTGCGCAGATCGGCAAGTTCGGCATCCGGAACATGGATCTGAAACGGGGTGATGGCAGCCCCATGGCTGCCTGTTTGTTTTGCGGGGCTGCCCATGGCGATGGCCGTTTCGGAGAACCCGAGCATGCCGAACGGGGCCGCCGCGAATGTTGCTGCCGCGGCACCTAAAAGTTTGCGTCGCCCGGGTGACGGCGGCTTGGCGTCGTGTGACATGAGATCTCCTTGACGGATGAAATCAGTCAGCCTGCCGCTAACATGGATTTCCTATGGTTCCTAGCCGATCAAAGCAGACTCGACAGGGTGCGTCGATAGCACTTTGGTATTAGGTTCACCGTGCGGCACCTGGGGCCCGCCATTCGCGCCTATAGGTTGCCAGTGCCCGCGAGGGCGCTTTGCCTCACGAAGACATCGCCCGGGCCAGCTGCGCTGCCAGCGCGGCGTTCTGTGCTTCCAGCAGGGCGCCGACGATGCGCCACTGCGCAGCGATGATCACCGCCGCCGCTCCAAGGC
>NZ_DATHFX010000349.1:0-12045 GCF_035317885.1 Pinirhizobacter sp. | reverse complement strand
GGCTCGGCGGCGGGGGCGGCGTTCAATTTCGCCAGCGCCCGCACGGCGCTTTTCAGCAAGCCCAAAAGCCAGCTATAACCCATTGATTGTATTGACTTAAATACTGGGTTTTAATCACCCGGTGTGGTACACTTGCGTGATGCATTTTCCGCTTGTCGCCCGCGCCTGTCCTGGGCCGTGGTGGGGGCCCCGTACAACCAGCCTGGAAGCCGTTTGATGGCAGAATTCGGTAACGAAATCATTCGCGTCAACATTGAAGACGAGATGCGGCAGAGCTACCTCGATTACGCCATGAGCGTGATCGTTGGCCGAGCCCTCCCCGATGTCCGCGATGGCTTGAAGCCGGTTCACCGGCGCGTCCTTTTCGCCATGAACGAACTGGGCAACGCCTGGAACAAGCCCTACAAGAAATCGGCCCGCGTGGTCGGCGACGTCATCGGTAAATACCATCCGCACGGCGACGCGTCGGTCTACGACGCCATCGTCCGCATGGCCCAGCCGTTCTCGCTGCGTTACATGCTGGTCGATGGCCAGGGCAACTTCGGTTCGGTCGATGGCGACAACGCCGCGGCCATGCGATACACCGAGGTGCGCATGTCGCGCCTCACCCACGAACTCCTGGCCGACATCGACAAGGACACCGTCGATTTCGGTCCCAACTACGACGAAAGCGAGCACGAGCCGCTGGTACTGCCGGCGCGCGTGCCCACCCTGTTGGTGAACGGCTCGTCGGGCATCGCCGTGGGCATGGCCACCAACATCCCGCCGCACAACCTCACCGAAGTCATCAACGCCACCATCGGCCTCATCGACGACCCCTCGCTGGGCATCGACGACCTCATGAAATTCATCCCGGGCCCCGATTTCCCCACCGCCGGCATCATCAACGGCGCCGCGGGCATCGTCGAGGCCTACCGCACTGGCCGTGGCCGTGTGCTGGTGCGCGCGAAGGCGGACATCGAGACCGAGGCCAACGGCCGCGAGACGATCATCGTCCACGAGCTGCCCTACCAGGTGAACAAGGCGCGCCTGATCGAGAAGATCGCCGAGCTGGTGAAGGAAAAGAAGCTCGAGGGCATCAGCGAACTGCGCGACGAGTCCGACAAGGACGGCATGCGCGTGGTCATCGAGATCCGCCGCGATGCCATGGGCGACGTGGTGCTCAACAACCTGTTCCAGCAGACACAGCTGCAGGTCACGTTCGGCATCAACATGGTGGCCTTGCTCGATGGCCAGCCGCGCCTGTTGAACCTCAAGGACATCATCGAAGCCTTCATCCGCCATCGCCGTGAAGTGGTCACGCGCCGCACCATCTTCGAACTGCGCAAGGCGCGTGCCCGCGCCCATATCCTGGAAGGCCTCACGGTTGCGTTGGCCAACATCGATGCGATGATCGAACTCATCCGCAGTTCCGCGTCGCCGGCCGAGGCGCGCGAGCGCATGGTTGCCCGCAAGTGGGATCCAGGCATGGTGCATACCATGCTTACCGCCGCAGGCGCGGAGAGCTCCCGTCCGGAAGACATGGACCCGCGCGACGGCCTGAAGGACGACGGCTACCAGCTGTCCGAAGTGCAGGCCAACGAGATCCTGGCCATGCGCCTGCATCGCCTTACCGGCCTGGAGCAGGAAAAACTCTCCGACGAATACCGCCAGGTGATGGAAGCCATCGGCAAGCTCATCGATATCCTGGAGCGCCCTGAACGCCTGCTGGAAGTGATCCGCGGCGAACTGGAATCCATCCGCGAGGAATACGGCGATGAGCGCCGCACGCAGATCCAGCATTCGCAGGAAGATCTCAACGTCCTGGACCTCATCGCCCCTGAAGACGTGGTGGTCACGCTGTCGCATTCCGGGTACGTCAAGCGCCAGTCGGCCAGCCTCTACCGTGCACAGCGCCGCGGTGGTCGCGGCCGCTCGGCTTCGGCGTTGAAGGACGAGGATTTCGTCGAGCAATTGTGGGTGGTCAACACCCACGACACGCTGCTTACGTTCACCAGCACCGGTCGTGTCTATTGGCTGAAGGTGTACCAGATGCCCGAAGCGGGCCCCGGTGCCCGCGGCAAACCCATCGTCAACCTGTTGCCGCTGGGTGAGGGTGAGAAGGTGCAGGCCGTGCTTCCGGTGCGCGAATACACCGAGGACCGCTTCGTCTTCTTCGCCACCCGCCAGGGTACGGTGAAGAAAACCCCGCTCACCGAATTTGCCTTCCAGCTGCAGAAGGGCAAGATCGCCGTCAACCTCGACGATGGCGACGCGCTGGTGAACGTGGCGCTGACCGATGGCAATAGCGATGTGCTGCTGTTCGCTTCCAACGGCAAGACGGTACGCTTCGACGAAGCCTCCGTGCGTTCGATGGGCCGTACCGCCACCGGCGTGCGCGGCATGCGCCTGACCGACGACAGCACCGTGGTATCGCTGATCGTCGCGCAGGAAGGTGACATCCTCACCGCCACCGAACGGGGCTATGGCAAGCGTACGGAGTTGGCCGAATTCCCGAAGAAGGGCCGCGGCACCCAGGGCGTGATCGGCATCCAGTGTTCCGAACGCAACGGCGGCCTGGTCGCGGCGGTGCAGGTCACCGACGCCCACGAACTCATGCTTATTTCCAACCAGGGCACCCTGGTGCGCACGCGCGTGGCCGAGGTATCGCAGCTGGGCCGCAATACCCAGGGCGTCACCCTGATCAAGCTGCCGTCGGACGAAAACCTGGTGAGCGTGGTCCGGCTCGATGCCGAGGAAGAGAATGGCGAGTTGCCCGATGAAGGTGAAGAACCGTCACCGAATGCACCTGGCAGCGACGAACTCCAATAACGGATGAGCGCAACCGACAAGGCGCGCGGAGCCATTGCGCGCCTTGTCCCGCTCCGGCCAATGCCTTGAATACGTTCAAGGTGGCATCATCTTGGGCTGCATACTGGCGACGGGTGGATCGCCGTGACATTCGTGGGAGCGAAGGTGGAGTTCAAGGATTACTACAAAGTGCTCGGGGTCGAGCCAGACGCCAGCGACGCCGACATCAAGGCGGCGTATCGCAAGCTTGCGCGCAAATACCACCCCGACCGCAGCAAGGAACCGAACGCCGAGGAACAATTCAAGGCGATCAACGAGGCCAACGAGGCGCTGAAAGACCCGGAGAAGCGCCGGGCTTACGATCAGGTTCGCGCCGGCGGCTACCGTCCGGGCGAACAGTTCCGGCCACCGCCGGGCTGGGGCCAGCAGGGCCAGGGTTTTGACTTCGGCGACATGGGCGGCGCCGGCGGCGGGGATTTCAGCGACTTCTTCGAGAGTCTTTTCGGCCGCGGCCGGGGTGGCGGGGGCGCGCCGCAAGCCCGGCGCGGACGTGACATCCAGGCCCAGATCGACACCGACATCCAGACCGCCTTCAGCGGTGGCAAGACGCGCGTAGCGCTCAATGGCGCCTCCGGCGGCGACCGCGTGCTTGAAGTGCGGATCCCTGCCGGGATCCAGCCGGGGCAGGTGATCCGCCTGGCCGGCCAGGGACATCCGGGGTCCGGCGGCGGCCCGTCCGGCGATCTCCTGCTCGAAATCGGTATCAAGGCCGACACTCGCTTTCGGCTCGATGGCCGCACCGTGCATTCGACCCTCGCGATCGCACCCTGGGAGGCTTCCGAGGGCGCCACGGTAGCCGTACCTACCCTTGCCGGCAGCGTGGACCTGCGCATCCCGGCGGGCTCGCAGAGCGGTCGCAAGCTGCGGCTGAAGGGGCGCGGGATGCCCGGTGGCGCCCATCCGGGCGACCAGATCGTTACCCTGGAAGTGCGCGTGCCGGTGGCGGTGAATATCGAACAGAAGGCGGCTTTGCAGGCTTATCGCGAAGCGTTTGCCGACTTCGACCCCCGGGCCTGAGATACCGGCGAGAGGGTTGGGGGTCAGAGTAATTACCCTGACCCCTTCGGCACCGGTCACCCTGGCAGCAATTCCTTCAGGGTGGAAACCAGCTCTTCTTCCTTGATCGGCTTGACTACATAGGCCTTGGCGCCCTGGCGCATGCCCCAGACCTTGTCGGTGTCCTGGTCCTTGGTAGTGACCAGGACGATGGGAATGTGGGCCGTGGTCGGCTCCTTGGAGATGGTGCGCGTGGCCTGGAACCCGTTGAGGTTGGGCATGACGACATCCATCAGGATGAGGTCGGGGAGTTCGCGCTTGGCCGCTTCCACGCCGGCGGCGCCATCTTCGGCAGTGAGCGCCTCATGCCCGAGTTTCTCGACGATGCGCTTGATGCCAAGCAGTTGCGACGGCGAATCGTCGACGATCAGGATACGGGCCATGCATTTCCCCAGGGACGCTTGTTTTCCGGTGGACATCCGCGACTTCTTGCGGTCGGCCAGTCCGGTGGTGATTAGTAATTCCTGAGCATTCTACGGGTCGTGGCGGATTCATCAATCCTCAGCGACCCGCACCACGGTGCGACCGAAGGATTGGCCCTCCAGCATGCCCTCGAACACGCCCGGGAGCTCGTCCAGGGTGATTTCCCGGGTGACGATGGTTTCCAGGTGGGCTGGCTTCCAATCCTTGGCCAGGCGGCGCCAGATCTGCTGGCGGATGTCGCGGGCGGTCCCGGCCGACGCAATGCCCAGCAGGCTCACGCCGCGAATGATGAAGGGCATCACCGTGGTGGCGAGCGCGGGGCTGCCGGCCAGGCCGCAACTGGCGACATTGCCATACGGCGCGATCAACGGCAGCAAGCCGGACAGCATGTCGCCGCCGACGTTGTCCAGCGCACCGCCGAAGCGGCCTGAATCGAGCGGCTTGCCTGAAAACTGAAGGTGGTGGCGGTCGATGCACTGCGTGGCGCCGACACCCTTGAGAATATCGAAGCGATCGGGCTTGCCCGAGATCGCGTGCACTTCGAAACCCGCCCGGCTGAAGATGTCGATGGCCAGCATGCCCACGCCGCCGGTGGCACCGGTGATGGCGATCGGCCCCAGTGAGGGGGTCTGGCGGTTGTCGAGCATCCGCAGCAGCGAGAGCGCTGCGGTGAAGCCGGCGGTACCCAGGGCCATCGCTTCGCGGGCGGTTAGGCCATCGGGAAGCGGTACCGTCCATTGGGCGGGAAGCTTCACATATTCGCCGTAGCCGCCGTCGCGGGTTTCGGACAGCCCGCAGCCTGTGCACAGCACCGCATCGCCTTCCTGGAAAGCCGGATCGGTGGATGCCACTACGTGGCCGGCTACGTCGATGCCGCCATTCAAGGGAAATTGACGGAGTATCTTTCCCTTGCCGGTGCCCGCCAGCGCATCCTTGAAGTTCACCGACGACCATTGGACCTTGACCAGCACCTCGCCCTCGACGAGATCGGCGACCGAGATGTCGGTGAGGCCGGCGCGATAACCACTGGCGTCGTTGTTGATGCGGAATGCGCGGAATCTTTTCATCGTCACATGCCTTCAGGTGTTGTCGCCCGCTTCGCCAGGAAGCCACTTGGGCGTGTACACGGCTTCGTAGTTTTCCATCCAGGTGAACATGGCGCCGGCGTCCTCGCCGAACCAAAGCGACTGGCGCTGCTCCACGCGAACGAAACCTTCTTCCACCATGTGGTCGACGCCCTGTTCCAGCGGCGTGTAGAAACCGCGGGTGCCGAGGAAGGCGCAGGGATAGGTGTGCAGCCCCAGTTGCGCCCAGGTGAGCATTTCGAACATTTCATCCAGCGTGCCGAAGCCGCCGGGCAGGGCGACGAAGGCATCGGAAAGCTCATACATGCGTGTCTTGCGCTCGTGCATGGTTTCCACCACGTGCAACTCCGTAAGACCGGTATGACCCACTTCCTTGTCCATCAGGTGGCGTGGAATGACGCCGATGGCGCGGCCACCGGCCGCCAGCACGCCGTCGGCAACCTTGCCCATCAGGCCGACGCGTCCACCGCCGTACACCAGCGCCGTGCCTCGCCGGGCGATCATTTGCCCGAAGGTAAACGCGTGCTCGGCATATTCCGGCCGCGTGCCGGCGCTGGAGCCACAGTAGACGCATAGCGAAGCAATGGTACGCATGGACTGTCCTGGTCTTTGGAACGAAAAAGCCCGCTCATGTCGCCACGAGCGGGCTCAAAGGGTAGCGCCGGCGGCTCAGTTACCCTTGTGGATGGCGCGCTTGTCCACGGCCAGCGCCGCCTCGTGCACCGCTTCGGAAAGCGTCGGGTGCGCGTGGACGATACGGGCGAGGTCTTCGGAGGAGCCCTTGAACTCCATGGCCACCACGCATTCGGCGATCAACTCGGACACGCCCGGGCCCACCATGTGCACACCCAGGATGCGGTCGGTTTCGGCGTGGGCGAGCATCTTCACCTGGCCGATGGCTTCATTCATGGCCACGGCACGGCCGATGGCGGCGAACGGGAAGCTGCCGGAACGGTAGGGGATGCCTTCGTCTTTCAGCTGTTTTTCCGTCTTGCCGGCCCAGGCGATCTCGGGCTCGGTGTAGATCACCCAGGGGATGCTGTCGTAGTTGACGTGGCCTGACTTCCCGGCGATCCACTCGGCCACAGCCATGCCTTCCTCGAAGCCCTTGTGGGCCAGCATCGGGCCGCGCACGGCATCGCCCACGGCCCACACGCCATCGACCCCGGTGTGGCAGTGTTCGTCGACCTCAATGCGGCCGCGGTCGTCGATCTTCACCCCAACGTCGTCGGCCAGCAGGCCGTCGGTGTAGGCGCGGCGGCCCACGGCTACCAGCAGTTTGTCGACGACGAGGTCGTGGTCGCTGTCCTTGTCGTTGTAGGTGAGGTGGACTTCAGAGCCCTTGACCTCGGCTCTGGACAGCTTGGCGCCGAGCTTGATGTCCAGGCCGAGCTTTCCGAATTCCTTGAGGGCAACCTTGGCGATATCGGCATCGGCGACGCCGAGGAAATCCGGCAGCGCTTCGATCACCGTGACTTCGGCGCCAAGGCGACGCCACACGCTGCCCAGTTCCAGGCCGATCACGCCCGCACCGATCACGCCCATGCGCTTGGGCACTTCGGTGATGTCCAGCGCGCCGGCATTGTCGATGATGTACTTGTTGTCGAACCTGGCGAACGGCAGTTCGATGGGCACGGAACCTGACGCCAGCACGACGTTGGTGGCGCTGATGGTCTGCTTGGCGCCATCGTTGCCGGTGATCTCGACGTTGTTGCCCTTCAGCAGCTTGCCCTTGCCGAAGTAGCTGACGATCTTGTTGGCCTTGAACAACTGGGCCACGCCGCCGGTGAACTGCTTGACGATCTTGTCCTTGCGGCCAATGAAGGTGCCCAGGTCCACCTTGGCATTTTCAACGGTGATGCCGTGCACGGGCAGGTTGTGCGCGATGTTGTAGAACTGCTTGGATGAATCGAGCAATGCCTTGGAGGGGATGCAGCCTACATTGAGGCAGGTACCGCCCAGCGCGGCCTTGCCGTCCTTGCCGACGAAGGCATCGATCACGGCGGTTTTCAGGCCCAGCTGCGCGGCGCGGATCGCGGCGTGGTAACCGGCGGGGCCGCCGCCGATGACGATGACGTCGAATTTGTCGGTCATGACGCTATTAATCCTTTGGAGGGGGACGTTTGGGGTTTGGCCCGAACGGTTCTGCACTTGAAGTGGGGTGAAAGCTCGATTTTTAAAGGTTTTGGAGCGCCCTGGGCTTTGGCGCGGAAGCCGGCGCCAGGGCAACCCCTTTACCTATTTTGTTCGGGCGCCAAGGCGCCCGAACGCGCGCGCCTAGAGACCCAAAAGCATCCGCTGCGGATTCTCAAGCTGGTTCTTGATGTCCACCAGGAACAGCACGGCGTCGCGGCCATCGATGATGCGGTGGTCGTACGACAGCGCGATGTACATCATGGGTGCGGCGATCACCTGGCCGTTCTCTACGATGGCGCGTTCCTTGATCGTGTGCATGCCAAGGATGGCACTTTGCGGCGGGTTCACGATGGGCGTGGACAAGAGCGAACCGAAGGTGCCGCCGTTGGTGATGGTGAAGGTGCCGCCCTGGAGGTCGTCCAGGCCCAGCTTGCCGTCGCGTGCCTTCTTGGCGAAATTCATGATGCCCTTCTCGACGTCGACGAACGACATGTCCTGCACGTCGCGCAGCACCGGCGTCACCAGCCCCTTCTCGGTGGACACCGCGATGGAGATGTCCTGGTAGCCGTGGTAGATGATGTCGCTGCCGTCCACCGAGGCGTTGACGACCGGGTAGCGCTTGAGCGCTTCGGTGGCGGCCTTGACGAAGAAGCTCATGAAGCCGAGCTTCACGCCGTTGGCCTTCTCGAACGACTCGCCCAGTGTCTTGCGCAGCTTCACCACCTCGGCCAGGTTCACTTCGTTGAACGAGGTGAGCATGGCGATGGAGTTCTTCGACTGCATCAGGCGCTCGGCGATGCGCGAGCGAATGCGGGTCATCGCCACGCGCTCTTCCGGACGCGAACCCGGGGTGGGCTTGGCGGCGGGCGCCGACGGCGCTACAGCCGTACCGGACTTGGAATAGTTGACCAGGTCTTCCTTGGTGACGCGGCCATCGCGGCCGGTGCCTGGGACCTTGGAAGGGTCGATCTTCTCTTCCTCGGCGACGCGGCGGCCGGCGGGCGAGAGCTCTTCGGTGTTGCCGGCCTTGGCGGCGGGTGCGGCAGCCTTCTCGGCTTTTGGTGCCTCGGCCTTGGCGGGCGCGGTTTCTTTCGACGGCGCGGCGGACGCGCCTTCCTCGATCACGGCGATCAGCTGCTGGCTATTGACCGTGGAACCTTCCGCTTGCTTGATTTCCTTCAGCACGCCGTCGACGGGCGAGGGCACTTCCAGCACGACCTTGTCCGTTTCCAGGTCCACCAGGTTCTCGTCACGCTTGACGGCTTCACCCACTTTCTTGTGCCAGGTGGCGATAAGCGCGTCGGAGACCGACTCGGGCAGGACGGGGACTTTGACTTCGATGGACATGCTTGCCTTACTCCGCTGCGTGATCGGTGCCGACGGGCGCTACGAGCGCCTGTTCGACGAGGGCCGCCTGTTCGGCGACGTGGGTGTTCAAATGACCGGCGGCCGGTGCCGGTGAGCGTGCACGGCCGGCGTAGGAAAGGCTCTGCTTCGCATCGACGCAGGCCTGCAGGTGATGCCGGATCTGGAACCAGGCGCCCTGGTTCATGGGTTCTTCCTGGCACCAGATGACTTCCTTCGCACCGGTGTATTTCGCGAGCTCCGCGGATACTTCGACGCGCGGGAACGGATACAGCTGCTCGACGCGGACGATGGCGACGTCTTTCAGGCCGCGCTTGCCCGCTTCGTCGAGCAGGTCGTAATAGACCTTGCCCGAACACAGCACCACGCGCTTGACCTTCTTGTCGGTGAGTTTCTGCTGGTCGCCGATGACGAGCTGGTACTGGCCCGTGGCAAGGTCGTCCAGCGACGAAACCGCCAGCTTGTGGCGCAGCAGGGATTTTGGCGTCATCACGATCAGCGGCTTGCGCACCGGGCGCACCAGCTGGCGGCGGATCATGTGGAAGGCCTGGGCGGGCGTAGTGGGTACGCAGACCTGCATGTTCTCCATCGCGCAAAGCTGCAGGAAGCGCTCCAGGCGGGCCGAGGAATGCTCTGGACCCTGGCCTTCGTAGCCGTGGGGCAGGAACAGGGCCAGGGCGCACAGGCGGTTCCACTTCGCTTCGCCGGAGCTGATGAACTGGTCGATCACCACCTGCGCGCCATTGGCGAAATCGCCGAACTGGCCTTCCCAGATGCCCAGCTGATCCGGCGAGGTGGTGGCTTCGCCGTATTCGAAGGCCATCACGGCTTCTTCGGACAGCAGGGAATCGATCACATCCACCAGCGCACCCTTGCGCACTTTCGAGAGCGGCAGATAGGTGTTGTCTGAGTTCTGGTCGTGCAGCACCGCATGGCGGTGGAAGAAGGTGCCGCGGCCGGCGTCCTGGCCGACCAGGCGCAGGTCGTGGCCTTCGTCGACCAGGCTGGCGTAGGCCAGGTTCTCGGCGAAGCCCCAGTCGCCTGGGAGTTCACCCGCGGCCATCTTGCGGCGATCTTCATAGATCTTGGCCACGCGTGGGTGCAGGGTGATATCGGCGGGGATATCAAGGATCGTGGCGCTGAGTTCGGCCAGCTTCTTGCGGTTGACGCCGGTTTCGGCGGGCGTGGCAAGGGTGTTGCCGGCGAAGCGGGACCAGTCGACGGGAATGTCACGTTCGGGAGTTTCGTCCAGGGCGATCAATGAGCCACCGGCCTCCAGGCGCGCACGGTAGTCGTCGAGCATCTTCTGGCCATCGTCGGCGCCGATCACGCCGGCGCCGACCAGCCGCTGGGCGTAGAGGTCGCGGGCAGTGGCGCGCTTGCGGATCACCTGGTACATCAATGGCTGCGTGGCGGCGGGCTCGTCCGCCTCGTTGTGGCCATGGCGGCGGTAGCAGACCAGATCGATCACCACGTCTTTCTTGAATTCCTTGCGGAATTCGTAGGCCAGGCGGGTGACCTGCAGCACGGCTTCCGGATCGTCGCCGTTCACATGGAGCACCGGCGCATTGACCATCTTGGCAAGGTCGGTGCAGTACAGCGTGGAACGTGCATCCAGCGGGTTCGATGTGGTGAAGCCCACCTGGTTGTTGATCACGATGTGCAGCGTGCCGCCGATGGCGAAGCCGCGCGCCTGCGACATGTTCAACAGTTCCATGCCCACGCCCTGGCCGGCGAAAGCGGCATCGCCGTGCACAAGCACGGCCAGCGACTGGCGGCGTTCGGCATCGCGGCGGCGCGATTGGCGCGCGTGCACGGAACCGGCCACCACGGGGTTGACGATTTCCAGGTGCGACGGGTTGAAGGCCAGCGCCACGTGCACGCCACCCTTGGGCGTCTTGACGTCGGCGGAGAAACCCATGTGGTATTTAACGTCGCCGGAGTGATGCGGGTCGTCCGGATGGTCGAACTTGCCTTCGAATTCGTTGAAGAGCTGGTGCGGCGGCTTGCCCAGGATATTCACCAGCACGTTCAGGCGGCCGCGATGGGCCATGCCGATGATGATTTCGCGCATGCCGTTGTCGCCACCGGCGCGGACGACATCGTCGACCATGGGGATCAGGCTGTCGCCGCCTTCCAGCGAGAAACGCTTCTGGCCGACGTACTTGGTGTGCAGGTAGCGCTCAAGGCCCTCGGCGGCGGTGAGCGCCTCCAGGAGGCGGACCTTTTCCTTCTTGTCGAACCCGGCGTCGGCGTTGGCCTTTTCCAGCCGCGAGTAGATCCAGCGCCGCTGGTCGTGGTCGCTGATGTACATGAATTCGGCGCCGATGGTGCCGGTGTAGACCTTCTTCAGCCGCGCCAGCAGTTCACGCAACTTCAGGCGCTGACCGCCGCCGGCGTAGGTGCCGCAGTCGAATTCGGTGTCGAGGTCGGCTTCCGTGAGGCCATGGAAGGCCAGGCCCAGGTCCGGGGCGTCCATTTTGGTGGCAAGGCCGAGCGGGTCGAGGTCGGCGGCCAGGTGGCCACGGGAACGATAGGCGGTGAGCAGGCGGATGACGCCGGCCTGCTTGCGCGCATGGGCATCGTCGCCGGCGCTGACTGCGGGGGCCGCGACTGCGCGGCGCTGGCGCTGGGCTGCCTCGATGCGCGCGATGGCCGCGGAGTGGGGCTGGTCGCCGGCCTCACGGCCTTTGAACGCCTTGAAGTAACCGTTCCATTCGGCGGGGACGGAGGAAGGGTCCGCCAGCCAGAATTCGTACATTTGCTCGACGTAGTCGGCGTTACCGCCGGCGAGCTGGGAGGAATCGAAGAACTCGCGGATCAGGTTTGTGCTCACGTCACCACCGGCCAACACGACTAAAGATGTCCGCCAAGATAGCCGTGTGGGGCAGGCTGGCGGCATAAAGAATTCCTTAAGTATAGCCCCCCCTTGCTGCGCCGCGCCAACCTTGGGTCCCGGTCTACAGGTCGATCCGGCGCAGTTCCGCCGCCGGCTGGGAGCGTTCCCAAACGGCGTCGAAATGGGCCTGCAAACGGGCGCGTTCGCCCACGTCCCCGGGGGCCTCGCGGGTGTCGTGCCGCGAGGCTTCGGGCCTGAACAGAAGGCCACCAGCGTCGACCGCGGTGTAGG
>NZ_DATHFX010000348.1:0-11434 GCF_035317885.1 Pinirhizobacter sp. | reverse complement strand
CGCGGGTTTCCTGGGCGGCTACCGTGGCCGGGTCGCCCACCATCCGCACCGGGCGCGTGGTGGCGCAGCCGGCCAGCAGAAGCATGCCGGCCAGGGCGATCAAACCCAACCTCACGGATGGAGCCTTTTTTCAGCGTCGATCAGCGCGGTGTTCTTCGGGTCGAGCTTGCGTACCTGGTCGAAGACACGGCGGGCTTCGTCCTTGTTGCCCAGCTTCCAAAGCACCTCGCCCAGGTGCGCGCCGACGTCGCCGTCTTTCCGGGCAGCCCACGAGCCACGCAGGGTCTGGACGGCGGCGTCAAGGTGGCCGAGGCGGTACTGCACCCAACCCCACGAATCGGCGATGGCCGGGTCGTCGGGATGGGCGTCTCGTGCGGTCTTCACCAGCTGCTCGGCCTCGGCCAGATCGCGGTTGGCATCAGCCAGCGTGTAACCGAGCGCATTGCTGGCGTCCACGTCGCCGGGCTTGAGGTCCAGGACATGGCGAAGATCTGCCACCGCGGAGTCCACCTTGCCGGCCTCGGCGTAAGCCAAGCCGCGCGAATACACCAGTTCCGGATCATCCGGGGTCACGCGCAGCGCGCGGCCGTAGGCATCGGCGGCGTCGGTGAAGCGGCGCTCGCGCATGTAGAGCTCGGCGTCGACCACGATCGCACGGCGAAGTTGCTCGGGTTGGTCGGCGTAGTCCATCTGCATTTGCTGGGCGGCCGCATGGGCTTCTTCGGATCGACCCTGCTGCAACAGCACCACGGCGGAGCGGGCATCGGCATCGAAGGCATGCGTATCGCCGTCGGCAACCTGGTCGTACCAGTCCAGGGCTTCGTCCGGCTTGCCCAGGAGTTCGGCCAGCTGACCGGCCAGGTAGGCGGTATTGGCCTTGGTTTCATCCGGGGCGCGCTTGATCTGGGCGTAGATCAGGGCCAGTTCCGCGCGGTCGTTGCGTTTGGCGGCAATGGCCGTACGGATGGCGAAGGTTTCCGGGCTTTGCGGGCCGTCCTTGAGCAGTTTGGTGGCGGCTGCCTCTTCACCGGACTGCCCGAGCAGCGTGGCATAGGCCAGGCGCAGGTGGACATCCTTCGGACTCTTGGCCAGTGCCTTGCCGAAATAGGCCTTGGCGCCAGCCTTGTCGCCTGCCTTGAAGCGCATCTGGCCGGCCCAGGCGTAGCTGCGGGCATCGTGGAACTTCGCAAGCGCGGCGTCGGCGATCTTCTGCGCATAGTCGTGGCGGCCAAGTCGGTCACCCAGCTCGCTCATCGCCAGCCAGGCTTCTGAATCGTTCGGCAGGCGCTCGGGCGTGGCGACGGCCTCAAGCATGCGCGCGGCCTGGGCGGTGTCGCGTGCGTTCACCAGAACCCGGCCGAAATCGCGCCATGCATCGGGATCATGGGTGTCCACCAAGAGCTGCAGCTGCTTGCGAGCCTCGTCAGCCTGGCCGCGGTCAAGGGCCAAATCTGCCCGCATGGCCGCCAACTGGGCCGGCTTGGCGCCAAGCTGCTGCCAGCGGGCCAGGGCCCGGTCACCGGCGGCGGGATCGTGGGTGGCCAGCGCCAGCTGGGCGGCTCGCTCGGCCACCGCCGGGTTATTGGAAAGCTCTGCTGCCCGGCCATAAGCGGCGGAGGCGGCCGGCAGGTCGGTGCGGGAGAGGGCAAAATCGCCTTCCAGCAACTGCGCCATGACGTCCCGCTCCGGTGGCAGGGTGGCCACGGCCAGGTGGTCCAGCGGCTGCGGCGGCGCGGGCCTGGACGAAGGCAACCGGGTGGCTGTATTTGCGCACCCAACGAGGAGCAAAACACCACTGGCGGCGATAACAAGATGCCGCAGTTGCTTGAATCTGGCCGTGCCGCTCCCCACAATTGCTCTCCAGTTGCCGTCGGTTCTCGTTACCGGGGGCCGGTTTCGCCGCCCGCGGGCACAGCTTAGCCTACGCCTTGCAACACGCCACGCTTCCTACGGACGCAACCGCCACGCCATGCCGCTGATCGCTCTCGGGCTCAACCACCTCACCGCGCCGGTGGCCTTGCGCGAGCAGGTGGCGTTCGATGGCGCGCTGGCCTTGCAAGCCCTGGACGACCTCAAGCGCCAACCCGGCGTGGAAGAGGCGATGATCCTGTCCACCTGCAACCGCACGGAGCTTTATTGCTCCGTGGCACCAGGCGCCGAGCACGTACCGCAATCGTGGCTGTCGCACCAGCAACGTATGACCCCGCAACGGCTCGATGAGTTCCTTTACACGCATCTGGAGGACGAAGCCGTACGCCACATGTTCCGCGTGGCGACCGGGCTCGATTCCATGGTGCTGGGCGAACCCCAGATCCTTGGCCAGGTGAAGGATGCCTACCAGGTGGCTCGGGAGGCCCAGTCCCTGCGGGCCCCCATGGACCGCCTGCTGCAACACACTTTCGCCGTGGCCAAGCGCGTGCGCACCGATACGCGCATCGGCGCGCATACGGTGTCGGTGGCGTATACCGCGGTACGCCTTGCCGAACAGGTGTTCACGGACCTGCGCCAGGCGTGCGTCCTGTTGATCGGTGCCGGCGAGACCATTGAACTGGCCGCCCGCCACCTGGCGGACAAGAAAGTGCGCCGCCTGTTGGTGGCCAACCGCACGCTCGAGAACGCCCAGGCGCTGGCCAGCCAACACAGCGGCTATGCCATTGCCCTGCACGACCTGCCCCGGCACCTGGCCGAAGCTGACATCGTGATCACCTCCACCGCCTCGCGCCAGCCGGTGGTCACGCGGGACATGGTGGCCGCCGCCATCGGCCAGCGCCGCCGCCGGCCGATGTTCATGGTGGACATCGCCGTACCGCGCGACATCGACCCTGGCGTCGCCACGCTGGACGATGTTTACCTTTACGGTATCGACGACCTGCGCCAGGTGATAGACGAGAACCGCAAGTCGCGCGCCAGCGCAGCGCTCGACGCCGAAGCCATCATCGAACTGCAGGTGCAGCGCTACATGTCGTGGCGCCGGGCGCTAAGCGTGCGCAACCCGGCGCTGGACATGCGAAGCGCGGCCGAGGCCCATCGCGACGAAGTCCTGCTGCGCGCCCAGGCCATGCTGCGCAACGGCAAGTCGCCCGAGGAAGCCCTGGCATACCTGGCCAATACGCTCACCAACAAATTGCTGCACGCGCCCAGCGCGCGCCTGCGCGATGCGGCGCTTGCGGGCGATCTCGACCTCCTGCATGCCGCCGGGCGCCTCTACGGACTGGACGCGGACGAGGCACCTTCCGCATGATGGATGGCTGTACGTCTTTCGACCGCCCCGCATGACACCCTCGATCCGCCGCAAGCTCGAAGCCCTCGCCGAACGCCATGAAGAGGTGGGCATGCTGCTGTCGCAGCCCGACGTCATGGCCGACAACGCGCGCTTTCGCGAACTGTCGCGCGAATATGCCCAGTTGGAACCGGTGGCCGCCTCGCTTGTCGCGCACGACGCGGCGGAGAAGGAACTGGCCCAGACCCGCGGCATGCTCGACGATCCCGATTTCCGCGACATGGCCGTCGAGGACATCGGCCGGCTTCAGACGCGACTGGCGGAACTGGATGCCCAGCTGCAGGTGCTGTTGCTGCCCAAGGATCCGCGCGACGAGGGCAACCTGTTCCTGGAAGTCCGCGCAGGTACCGGTGGCGACGAGGCGGCGATCTTCGCCGGCGACCTCTTCCGCATGTACACCCGCTATGCCGAACGCCAGCGCTGGACGGTGGAGATCCTCTCCGCCAGCGAAGGCGAGCACGGCGGCTTCAAGGAAGTGGTGGCCCGCGTGGAAGGCCGCGGGGCTTATTCACGGCTGAAGTTCGAATCGGGCACGCACCGCGTGCAACGCGTCCCGGAGACCGAATCGCAAGGTCGTATCCATACGTCGGCCGCGACCGTGGCGATCCTTCCAGAGATCGACGAGATCAACGACATCGAGATCCGCGACGCCGATCTGAAGGTCGATACCTTCCGCGCCTCCGGCGCCGGCGGTCAGCACGTCAACAAGACTGACTCGGCCATCCGCATCACCCACTTGCCCACCGGTACCGTGGTCGAATGCCAGGATGAGCGCAGCCAGCACAAGAACCGCGCCCGCGCGATGAGCCTGCTCAAGGCGCGCCTCCTCGACGAGGAGCGCAGCAAGCAGAGCGCCGCCCAGGCCGAGTCACGGCGGTTGCAGGTGGGTAGCGGTGACCGCAGCCAGCGTATCCGCACCTACAACTATCCGCAGGGCCGCATCACCGACCACCGCATCAACCTCACGATCTACCGCCTGCCCGAGACGCTTGCCGGCGACATGGATGAATTGGTCGATACGCTCACCCGCGAACACCAGGCCGACGAATTGCAGTCGCTGACGGCAGCCTAAGGACTATCGGGAATCACCTTCCCCAGCTTTACCTTGTCCACGCCACCGACGATCGGCGGCGCAAGCGTTCCGTCGGGTTTGATCAGGTATGTGGTGGGCAGGCCCTTGGGTGGGTCGAAATCCTTCGGCGGGTCGGTCACATCGACCTGGGCGATCGGATAGGACACCGGGTGCTTCTGCACGAACGCCGCCACCTCGGCCTTGTCGGTGTCTTCGAAGGCCAGGCCAATGGCCTGGACATTCTTGTGCGTCTTCACGAAATCGGAAATCTCGGGCATTTCCTTGATGCATGGGGCGCACCAGGTGGCCCAGTAATTCACGATCACCCACGTGCCGCGGTGCTGGGCCAGGTCGAACGGCTTGCCGTCGAGGGTCTTCACCTGCAGGGTGGGTTTTTCCGGCATGGCGGCAAAGGCGGGGGCGACGGCCGCGAGCAGGGCAATGCCGGCGGCAAGGTACGGCAACTTCATGAAGCTTTCTCCGTGGGGACGGTGGGTTCGGGCATGGGATTGATGTCGGGTGCCGGATACACGGTATCAAGGCGTGCGCCCAGGGTGGCGTCCAGTGCCTCGGCCAGGGCGTCGAGCATGGCCAGCAGGCGTGGCGGCAGGTCGATGCGCAGCGCCGCCGCCTGTTCGCGCGGCCGCAGCGGCAGGCGGTAGTGGGTGCAGCGATATACGCGCAACAGTTCGGTGCTGTCCAGGCTGCGGGTGAGCATCCAGCCGCCGCCCTCGCCGCGCTGAACCATGTCGGCGCGGGCAAGGTCGTCGAAATACCGGATGACAGCGTGCGTTTGCAGGTAGGGCTCGGCATCGCGCACGGCGCCCGGGTCGATGCTTTCACCGCAGCGCTGCGCGTCGATGAAGTGCCGTAGCACCACCAGCAGTCCAAGGAATTCCGCACCCTCCGGCAGCATCGAGGATGGCGCGTGGTACTCGAACGCCGAGATCGACGCCGCGATCGACGCACCGAGGATCACGATGATCCAGGACAGGTAAATCCACAGCAGGAAGATCGGTATCGCCGCCAGCGTGCCGTAGATCTCGTCATACGTGTGCGCATTGCGCACGAACAGGGTGAACCCCCAGCGGGCGATCTCGAAACACACCGCGCCGATCAATGCACCGATGGCCGTGTGCCGGAAGCGCACGCGGCGGTTGGGAATCATCGTGTACATCAGCCAGAGCGTGAGCCCCGTGATGAAAAACGGCAGCGTGCGGAACAGCAGCTGGCGTAGGCCCAGTGTTTGCGCCGCCTCCGATACCAGCGGCAACGCCGACATAAAGGACGTGACGATAAGGCCGCCCACGACCAGGATCGGACCGAGCGTGAGTGCCGCCCAATACAGGAGCAGGCGGGCACCCCAGCCCCGCGACTTGTGCACGCGCCAGATGCGGTTCAGCCGGTCCTCGATGCTGATCATCATGGTCACGGCGCTGAACAGCATCACCAGCACGCTGATGCCGGTGAGCTGGCTCGCCTTGTCGGCGAAGGCCAGCATGTATTCCTGCACCTTGAACCCGGCTTCGGGCACGAAGTTATGGAAGACGAAGTCGCTGATGGCCTGGCGCCAGGGCGCGAATACCGGGAAGGCCGACAGGATGGCGAACACGGCGACGGTAAGCGGCACCAGCGACACCAGCGTGGTGTACGACAGGGCGCCGGCCGTCTCGAAGCACTTGTCATCGACGAAGCGCAACCAGGTGAACCGGGCGAAGCTGAATATGCGGTCGCGGTTGTAGCGCGGGAGCATCCGTTATTCCATCGGGCACGCAATGCCGCGCCCATGACAACCTGGGCGCTACATCTGCCAGACTACCGCAGTTTGCACCATGTATCGCCTGTCCCAAGGTCCGCCCATGCCCGCCGACATTCTTGTCCTGTACTACAGCCGAAATGGCCATACCGCCCAGTTGGCGCGCCTGGTGGCGCGCGGCGTGGAGGAAATCCCCGGGATGCAGGCGCGCCTGCGCCAGGTGCCGCCGGTGGCACCGGTCACCGCGCTTGCCCAACCGCCGGAGCCTGAGGAAGGTGCGCCGTACGTATCTCTGGACGACCTTGCCCAATGCGCAGGCCTGGCCATGGGCAGCCCCACCCGCTTCGGCAACATGGCAGCACCCCTGAAGCACTTCATCGACTCCACCGGCGCGCACTGGGCCTCCGGAGCCCTGGCCGGCAAACCGGCGGCTGTGTTCACGTCCACCAGCACCATGCATGGCGGCCAGGAATCGACCTTGCTGTCGATGGCGCTGCCGCTCCTGCACCACGGCATGCTGCTGGTCGGACTGCCGTACACGGAATCGGCCCTCACCAGTACGCTCTCCGGCGGCACGCCTTACGGCGCCAGCCATGTCTCCGGTGCCGGAGGCGACAACGCCATCTCCGAGCATGAACGTGACTTGGCCCGAGCGCTGGGACGGCGACTTGCAGACGTGGCGCGACGCCTGGCCGGAACGCCATGAGCACGCCCCGCGAGCAGGTGACGGGTTTGGTGGCCTGGGGTGCGCTCGTACTGCTGCAGTTGGCGTGGCACGGCGTCATGTTTCCTCCAACCCAGGTATCGATGTTGTTAATTCTGGGGATCACGGTCGTGCCCCTGCTGCTGCCGGTGTTCTCGTTACCGGATAAGCGCCGTGCCCTGCTGTGGGTGGGCATCCTCAGCCTGTTCTACTTCTGCCATGGCATCGCCGAAGCATGGTCGTCACCTGCCGAACGCGTGCCGGCGTTGCTGGAAATCGGCCTGACATTGCTCCTGATCGGCACGCTTGGCGCAGGCGTGCGCCGGCCGAAAACACCCACGCCGGGATAACGGGCGGTGCCTATACTGGCCTTCCTAGCCGATGGGAGGCTGTACGCATGACGTTTCGCCAGGACGCCCCCACCCTGCCCGATCCGTTGCTGGACGATCCGAACCTGCAGCGATTGCTGCGCCGCCTGCCTGCGGCCTTTCGCGACGCCATGTTGCCGGACCTGCGGGCCTTGGCAACCCATGCCATGCAGGCCTATGCCATGGCGCGGGAATCGTCGCGCTCTGAGCCGATATTGACGGCGTTCGATGCCTGGGGCTCACGCGTGGACCGTATCGAACTGACCCCGGCCTGGAAGGCAGGTCCCGGTATCGCCACGCGATATGGCGTGCTTGCCGCCGGCCATGAAGCCGATGCGCTGGCTCGTGTCGGGCAGTTCGCACGCGTGTACCTCTACCACGTGGCCAGCGAGTTCTACACGTGCCCGCTGGCGATGACCGATGGCGCGGCCACGGCCTTGAAGGCGTCGGGCAACCAGGCGCTGATCGACCGCGCGGTGGGCCGCTTCCTGAGCCGCGACGCCGACAACTTCTGGCTTTCCGGACAGTGGATGACCGAAACCCCGGGCGGTTCGGATGTAGGCCGCACCGAAACAGCGGCACGGCAAGACAGCGACGGTGCATGGCGGCTTCATGGCCGCAAATGGTTCAGCTCCGCGGTCGTGGGCGAGGCCGCGCTGGCGCTGGCCCGACCCGAAGGCGCCTCCGCTGGCACATCCGCCCTGGCCCTGTTCTACGTCGAGACCCGCGATGCGGAAGGTCGCTGGCAGGGGCTTATCATCAACCGCCTGAAGGACAAGCTCGGTACGCGAGAACTGCCGACCGCCGAGGTGGAGCTGGACGGCATAATCGCCCACCCGGTGGGCGGCCTCGACCACGGCGTGAAGCTGGTGGCGCCGATGCTCAATGTCACGCGCACCTGGAACGCCGTCTGCGCGGTGGCGACCATCGCGCGCGCCAATGCACTGGCACTGAACTACGCACGGCGTCGCCAGGCATTCGGACGGCCGCTGATTGACCAACCCCTGCACGCACGCACGCTGGCGACCATGCAGGCCGAGGGCGCGGCGGCATTCGCGCTCGCCTTCAAAGTGGCGGAACTGCTGGGCAAGGTGGAGCACGCAGAGTCCTCGGCCCGGGAGCGGGTGCTGTTGCGGGTACTGACGCCCGCGGCCAAGGCATGGACCGGCAAGCTTGCCGTGCGCATGGCCTCCGAAGCACTGGAGTGCTTTGGCGGCGCGGGTTACATCGAGGATACGGGCCTGCCACAGCTGCTTCGTGATGCGCAGGTTTATCCCATCTGGGAAGGCACGACCAACGTCCTGGCGCTGGATCTCATGCGTGCACTGCGCGGCGTGGACGTAGGCGAACTTGCCGATACGCTGGCCGCCCTTTGCAAAGGCTCCGGGGCAAACGCCGGCGCGCCGGTGCGCGAGGCTGTGCTGTCGATGGCGGCCATGCTCGAGGTGGGATCGGAAGCCGCGGCTCGCGCCGCGATTTTCACCCTTGGACAGGCCGCCGCCGCCGCGTCCCTGGCCAGTCAACTGGACGCCGACGACGCCCACGGAAACGCCGCACTGGTCCGGTTCCTGGCCTTGGGCCTGGTGCACCCTCCGGTAGGAGACCCCGCCGAAGACGCGGCCCTGCTGAACCCTTGAGCCGGGGTGCCCCCATGTGGCACTGGACCTTTAGCGAACAAATCCGGCACGGGCTAAACTTGCGTCCTTGGCCAGGAAACCATGCCCATGCAGCACCTCACCATCGTCACCACCGGCGGCACCATCGACAAGATCTATTTCGACGACAAGTCGGACTATCAAATCGGCGCCCCGCAGATTGGCGAGATCCTTACCCAGTTGGGCGTGGGTTTCCGCTTTGACATCATCCCCATCCTGCGCAAGGACAGCCTGCACGTCACCGATGAAGACCGCGCGCTGATGCGCAGCACCATCGAGGCACAACCGCACCGCCACGTGCTGGTGACGCATGGCACCGACACCATGGTCGAGACCGCCGCCCAGCTTGCCGGCATCCCGGACAAGGTGATCGTCCTTACCGGCGCCCTCAACCCGGCCCGGTTCCAGGGATCCGATGCCGTGTTCAACGTGGGCTGCGCGGTGGGCGCGGTGCAGACACTCGCCGATGGCGTGTACATCGCCATGAACGGGCGTATCTGGGACCCGACGAAAGTACGCAAGAATCGCGATGCCAACCGGTTCGAGTCGAACGGCTGAGGATTCGGGTCCGCCGCCATGCCGTGCGCCGGACCCTTGCGCCCACATCCTTTTACTCCAGCGCCTTGGCCACCGCCGCGGACGCGTCGAGCAAGCCGCTGCCGCAGGGACGTCGACAGGCGACGGGCATCGCACGCGCGGAGGAAACGAGTAAACGCGTGACATCGTCACTGCTCAAGGAAGGTTTGGCCGACAGCAGAAGCGCGGCAGTACCACTGACATGTGCCGCGGCCACGCCGGTACCCGAAAGTCGTCGGTAGTTGCCCCTGACCGGAACAGTCGTTCCTTCGTCGTACGTGGTCATGACGTAGTTGCGTGCATCGGCGTCATAGCTGCCACCCGGCGCCGAAAGCGACACGATCGATCCATAACTGGAGTAGCTGGCCAGGCCCCCGCGGCGGTCGGCCGCCGCGACGACGATCACGCCCGGGCAGTTGGCCGGGTTGGCCAATGCAGCATCATCCGCATCGTTCGCCGCGCCGGCAATGACGACAGCGCCACGACGACGTGCATCGTTGATGGCGTCGGCCATGAGTCCCGGGCATGGGCCATAGGCCCCTGTCTGTATTTGTACGATGCGCGCGGGGTTCGGGTTGTCCGGTACGCCGGCTACGCGCCCGCCTGTCGCCCACGTGATGCCGTCGACGACATCGCCGAGGGTCCCGCCGCAATACGATGACGTTCGCACAGGCAACAGTTTCGCCCGTGAGGCGACTCCGGCGATACCCACGCCGTTATCCGCCACCGCTATCGCCACGCCTGCCACGTGGGTGCCATCCCAGGTGGATGGTTGCGACCCTGGAAGTCCACATTCGCCCCATTCGCGCCAATTTCCCTCGTCCAGCGCGTCGGAATCACGCCCGTCGCCGTCGCGGGAAACGTCGGGGTCACTGATGAAGTCGAAACCCGGAAGAACCTGTGCATCGAGGTCTTCATGCGGCGTTATCCCGTTGCCAACGATGGCAATGACGGTCCCTTCCCCCCGCGTGATCCGCCATGCATCGGCAACGCGCGCGCCCACCACGGCGTCGTGCAGGTTCCACTGATCGCCAGCAAGCGGATCGGGCCTTTCCTGTGCAGCGGAAGCCAACGACGCTAAGGAAGCCGTGATAGCGACCCCCAGTGATGCGAGCGGGCGTACTTTGGAAAAATTCATTCGGTTCATTCCTTTAAGCCGATGGCTGAGTGTACGGCCGAGGTGGCGTCCAGCAAGCCGCTGCCGCAGCCCTGGGGGCACGCAACAGGCAACGGACGTGTGGTATCGATGATGATGTCGTGGACATCGCGCGGTCCTAACGCCGGGTTGGCCGCGCGTACCAGGGCTGCCGTGCCCGAAACATGGGCAGCGGCAGCAGAGGTGCCGTCGAACCACGTATGGGTCGGGTCTTCAGGCGTGCTGCACCCTTTATTGGTGGTGGTCCAGATGCCATCGGTGAGGACGGGCGATGTGTTTCCTCCCGGGGCCGCAAGCCGCACAACCGGGCCAAAGTTCGAGTACGGAGCGCGCGCGCCGAATCGGGTGGTCGCGGCAACCGTCAGCACGCCAGGACAACTGGCGGGTGAGCTCGTGGATGCATCGGTGTAACCGTTGCCCGCCGCCGCCACGATGATCGCCCCCAGCCGCCTGGCGATACGGATGGCTTCAGCGGAAAACGTATCGCAAGGCCAGTTGCCGCTCAGGCTCAGGTTGATCACCTGTGCCGGTGTCGGGTTATCAGGGACGCCGTCCACATGGCCACCCGCTGCCCAGATGATCGCCTCGCCGATATCCACCGTTTCGCCACCGTCGGGGCCAAGGACACGCAGGGGCAGGATGCGCGTTTCAGGGGCCGCGCCGATCGGGCTTTTGTCGTTGCCGCCGCGGGCGGCGACAAGGCCCGCGACCTGCGTGCCGTGCCAGTTGGGCACGCCGCCGTCACAGTACTCGAGCCCTTCGTCGCGCGCGTCCGCATCGCGGCCGTCACCATCGCGTGCGCGACGCGGCGAGGTGATGAAGTCGTATCCCGGCAGGACACGGCCGGCGAGATCCGGGTGAGCGGTGA
>NZ_DATHFX010000347.1:0-4202 GCF_035317885.1 Pinirhizobacter sp. | reverse complement strand
CCGTGCCGAAACCTCAAGTGTTCTTGATCCTCGGGTTGGTGGTGGTGGCCCGCTCGGGCACCTTGACGCGCTCGAATTCCTGCTCGCGATCGTTGGAACGATCTTCCTGTTCGTCTGCCGGTGCCTGTTCCTGCTCGTCGTCGTTGCGATTGCCGCTCATGAGGATGTCTCCTTTGTTGATGGCTGCCAGTTCTATTCGTCGCCTGCTGATCGCGCTATCTCGCGCCCAGTCAGTTCCGCATGACCACCCGTGGCCGCCAGCAGTTCGCGCTGGAAGGCCGTGTTCTGCGGGTAATCGATCTGTTCACGGCGCAATACCTGCAACAGGGCCGGGTCACGGTAGCCGCTCGTCCAAAGCGCCTTGACCACCGGCATCGCCTCGGCCTTGCGCTGGAGCGAAAGCAGCGCGATGGCCTGTAACGCCAGCAACCTTGGATCGCCCTGGCCGCTGCGGGTGGACTGCAACGATGCCAACGCGTCGATGCGCAACGTGCCGGCAGCGGCTGGGTCGGTGGCGACGGCGGCCAGGGAAAGCCTTGAAGCGACGATGGCAAGTAACGTGGCGCGGTCGTCGGGCTGCCGCTTGAAGAGGGGATCAAGCAAATGCAACGCCGCCGTGGCCTGGCGGCGAGCGGCATCGGTGTCGCCCGATGCGCGCGATTGCGCGGACTGTTCCACCAGTGCCTCGGCATACTCGCGCTGCCACAGAGCGTTGTCGGCATCGTGCCGGGCAAGGCCTTCGAAGGTCACCAGCGCCTCGCGGGCGAATGTAACTGCGCCTGCCATGTCGCCGGTGAGGCGATGCAGGCGACCCAACTGGATGGCATAGAGAGCCCGGTGCTCCTGATAGTCGGTATTGCCCGGATCAAGCGCCTTCAGCTGTGCGGCCATGTCCACGGCGCGCTGCAGGCGGTCCATGCCGGGCTGCACGTCCCCGGCCAACGCCTGGGTGCGACCAAGGGTGGCGTGCATGGTAAGCAGGTCGTCGCGCCGGCTGGCATCTTTCGGATTGGTCGCAACAAGCCTCATCTGGATGGTTTCGGATGCAACGTATTGAGCGACCGCATTGGCAAGGTCGCCACCCAGCAGCGCCACCCTGCCCAGGTTGTTCGACGCCTCGCGGATGGCGGTCGCCCAGTCGGTATTGCCAGGCTCCGTAGTGGCCAGGCGCTGCGCCAGTGCGAGCATGTCCTGGTACTGCCGGGCGGCGGCATCGAGCTGGCCGCGGGCTTCCATCACGTGACCCAGGTTGTTGGCGAAGGTGATGCGCTGGAAGGCGACGCGTGCATCGCTGGGCGCAAGCGCGGCGGCGCGCTCCAGGATCGCCTGGCCTGATGCAAAGCTGCTCTCGGCGGCGTCGAGCTTGCCTTGCCGCCAACCGATCATGCCGACATACGACCATGTATCAGCGTGGGCCAGCTGCCGCGCGATGTCGGCGGGGGCTTCCGCGGCAAGGCGCGAGGTAAGCGCCAGCGACGCCTGGAAGGCCTCCATCGCCAGCGAC
The DNA here is from genome assembly GCF_035317885.1 of Pinirhizobacter sp. GTDB lineage: Bacteria > Pseudomonadota > Gammaproteobacteria > Xanthomonadales > Rhodanobacteraceae > Pinirhizobacter. The sequence goes on along the minus strand of NZ_DATHFX010000347.1, from coordinate 2,698 downwards.
AGCCGCCCCTGGTCGAGCCGCACGCTGCCGATCTTCTCCAGCGCCACGGCGCGCTGCTCAAGGGCCTGGTCGTTGACATCGCTGGTGGGCTGGGCCTGGAAGTAAGCCATCGCCTTGTCGTCCACCGATTCCATGATGTCCAGGCGCGAAGCCTGGGCGAGCTTGTCGTTGAGATCGCCCAGCATGAAGCTGACGAGATCCTCGGCCTGTTTCTGCCGACGCTCGGCGGCGTGGCTTGCCACCACCGCTTCGTGGCGGGCAACGAAGGCAAAGATGGCCAGCACCGTCGTCACCGCCATCACGCATAGCGCCACAGCCGCCAGCATGGCCGTGCGCCGCGTGCGCCGCTGCAGCTCGCGTTGCTTCAACGCGTCGAAGCCGATGTCGAGCATGCCGGCGATGAGCTTGTACTTGGCGTTGGCGCGGGTGTCCTTGCCAGGTCGCACGTCGGCGGCCATCGGCTCGACGGTGTCGGAGTTCAGGTGGCCATCTGGGGCCAGTCGATGGCGCAACGCCGGCGCGAAACATTCTTCCGCCTCGCGCCCAGGGAACAGGCTGGCGTTCGGCTCGCCGGCCACGACCAGGCAGAAGATACGGTCGCTACGGCCCAACCTCTTGAACGCCAGCACTTCCTCGTTCACCCAACGCGAACGTGCGGCCTCGGGTGAACAGACCACGATCAGGCAATCGGATTGCGACAATGCCTCGTTCACCATGCGGCCGAGATCGCCGGCGCTGGCCAGTTCGTCGCTGTCGCGGAAAATCGGAGCCCATCGGCGGGGAATCACGCCAACCGGCGTTTCCATACCCACCAGGCGCTTCGGGATGGCGTAGGTTTCCAGCGCCCGGTGCAACCAGCCCGCCCAGGCTTTGTCCCGGTGGCTGTAGCTGATGAAGGCGCGATACCGGAAATCCGACATCACAAGGCCCAAGGACCGCGTGGAAACGTTACCGTAGCACCAAAGTGTGATCTACGACACATTTTGACAGGGTGTGTATCCCTTGAGCAGGTTGAGGCAAATCCCTGTCACGACAGGAAAATATTCCACTTATCCACAGGCTTTTCCAACGACCGCACACAGACGGTGTGGATAAATGTGAAGGAAGCATGGGCAGGACTTAAGCAACGTAACGCAAGTCACTGACGTGGCTAACCGAATATGCATTTATCCACAGCATTCCCAAAAACCCCTGCACAGGGCATGTGGATAAACATCTGGGAACAAAAAAGCCTCCGTCTCCGGAGGCTTTTTTGTCTTGCGAAGTTACTTCGCTCGTTACGCAGCCCGCGGCTGCTTGCCCATGATGCCGAGCACCGCGGCGAGCTTGTCGCGCATATCGCGGCGGTCGACGATGAAATCCACGGCGCCGTGGTCCACCAGGAACTCCGAGCGCTGGAAGCCTTCTGGCAAAGTTTCGCGAACCGTCTGCTCGATCACGCGGGGACCGGCGAAGCCGATCAGGGCCTTCGGCTCGGCCACGTTGAGGTCGCCCAGCATGCCCAGGCTCGCCGACACGCCACCGGTGGTGGGATGGGTGAGCACCGAGATGTAAGGCACGCCGGCGTCGCGCATGCGGCGGATCGTGGCGGAGGTCTTGGCCATCTGCATCAGCGAGAACAGGCCTTCCTGCATGCGTGCACCGCCGGTGGCGGAGAAACACACCAGGCCCGTGCGCTCGGCCAGCGCCAGTTCCGCGGCGCGGGCGAATTTCTCGCCCACCACCGAACCCATCGAGCCACCCATGAAGGAGAACTCGAAGGCCACGGCGACCAGGGAGCGGCCCTTGAGCGCGCCACGCATGGCTACCAGGGCGTCTTTCTCGCCCGTAGCTTTTTGCGCGGCGATGATGCGGTCGCGGTATTTCTTCTGATCGCGGAATTTCAGCGGGTCGGTGGGTGCAAGATCGGGCCAGAGTTCTTCAGTGATGCCTTCGTCGAAGAACGCATTCAGCCGCGTGCGTGCACCGATGGCGTGGTGGTGCCCGCACTTGGGGCAGACCATCAGCGAACGCTCAAGCTCCGGCCGATACAGCACGGTGCCGCAACCGGCACACTTTTCCCACACACCCTCAGGCACCTTGCCCTTGGCCGCGGCGGCGCCTTGCGGGCGCGCCTTGGGCGTCATGATTTTCTGCAACCAGTTCATCGGTCGACCTCGTCGTTAATGCCTGGCATCCAGCGCCGCGCGGATGGGGGCGAGGAACTGCCCTGCCCGGCGGACCGCCTCGTTCGCGTTCTCCGCGCCGGCCAGTGTGTCGACCAGCGCGCTGCCGATCACCACTGCATCGGCAAACGCGGCGATGGCGACCGCGCTTTGCGCGTCGCGAATGCCGAAACCGACAGCCACGGGTGCCGCAGACCTGGCCCGGATATCGGCCACGCGGGCAGCGATATCCTGGGTATTCAGGTGCGAAGCACCGGTGATGCCGGCAAACGACACATAATACAGGAAGCCCGCTGCCGCCTCGCAAAGCCGCGCCAGGCGGTCGTTTGCGGTGGTCGGGGCGGCCAGGAGGATCTGTTTCAGGCCGGCGTCACGCAGGGGCGCAAGCACCGCCGATTCCTCGATCGGGCAGTCCACCAGCAGTACCCCGTCCACCCCGGCTTCCACCGCGCGGCGGGCGAACACCGGGTAGCCCACCCGCTCGACGGGATTCAAGTAGCCCATCAGCACGATCGGGGTGTCGTTGTCTTCGG
>NZ_DATHFX010000346.1:0-15415 GCF_035317885.1 Pinirhizobacter sp. | reverse complement strand
CACCGCGTTCCCGCGCCTGGCGGCGCTGGCCGAACGCACCTGGACAAACCAGGCCGACTGGCAGGATTTCCTCGCCCGCATGCCGGCGCAGATGGCACGCTTCAAGGGTGACGGTGTCAACGCCGCCGATACCGCATTCGGCGTGGCGTTCGAAGCATCGGCCAACGGCGACAAGGCGATGGTGAAGTTGTCCACGCAGACGGGCCTGGGCAGCATCCATTACACGATCGACGGCAGCACACCCGTGGCGACTTCGCCAACCTACACGGCGCCGATCGACGTGCCGTTGCCCACCACGATCACGGCGACGGCGTTCGCAGGTAACCAGGCGCTGGCCCAGCCGCGCAGCCAGCTAGTGGACGCCGCCTCGCTTCTGCGCCGTGACAGCACGGCGCTTGAGCTATGCACCGACTCCGATGGCTCGCGGCAGGAAGCGGCCTTGCCGGTGGATGGCCCGCGCCGCACGCATTTCGTCGACATCATGAATACGTGCTGGCGCTGGAAGGGCGTCGACCTCACCGGTGTGCGCCACATCGCTATCGACGTGGACCGACTGCCGTGGAACTTCGCCCTGGCGCACGAGATCACGGGCGTCGTGGCGCGACCGATGCATGGCAAGGTGGGCGAGGTTGAGGTTCACCTGGACAGCTGCGAAGGCCAGCCCGAGGCTTCCCTGGACCTTGCCCCGGCCCGCAATGGCAAAGTGACTCTCGTGGGCATACTGGAAACTGAAGGTACACACGACCTGTGCATCGTGATCACCGGCAAGCCCGGCCCCACCTTCTGGGTACTGGGCAGCGTGCAATTGCAACGCTAACGCGGTTGTCTAGTCCGGTCGCCCGGCGCGTGCACGCATGCGCCGGGAGATCCAGCCCATGCCTATCAGCAGGGAATAGACCAGGCCCGGCAGCGCGAAGGTCCAGCCGGGTGCATCGTTTGGGAGCGATAGCGCCACGATCGCCGACAACGCACCGACGCCCGCGGGGATCAGCCACAACACTGCACGCAGGCGTGGTACGAAATCGTCCTCGCCGTGGACCGAAGCCACTTGGGCCGCGTGGCGGAACAACCATGCCAGTGTCCCGGACATGCAGAAGTAGCTGAAGCCGAAGATGGCGAACAGCGATTTCACCTCCGCCGCGCTGTGCAAGCCGAAGTCGCTGGACAAGTACCCGCCGGAAAGCACGTTGAACAGGCTCGCGTACACCATGTGCAGCGGGTAAACCACGATCAGCGCGAAGAACACCAGCAGCAACGACAGCAACAGCCCCGTGCGCGTGGCACGCGTGCAGTGCGTGCGCCATTGCACGTGGCCATGCCAGAACCGCGCCATCTGCGCGAAGCAGGCTGCCGCTGCCGGGACGTCGCACAACAGGTGCACCATCCTGTCTACGTCTTTAGGAATTTCCGCGCCGCCGATGGCCAGCAGGGTGAGTGTGAAGGCGAAGGCGCCATCGACGAAGATATCCAGGCGGCCGGCTTCCAGGCCCTCGCGGTGCACCGTCACGCTCATGGTTTTTCCCCGCGGCGCGAACGGGCGCCGCCTGCCGGCATCTTGTCAGCCGGCGGCGGCCCCGGCAACCGCGGTCGTGGACATGGCGCGTGGCGCGCGTGGATCACGCGTGAGGGCGAAGCGGGCCTGTTGCTCCTGCGCAGGAACCAGGGCCGCGAGCGTGGCGAACTTGCCCGCCACCATCGAGGCCACAGGCACGCCATCGACGTAGACCACGCGGCTGCCCAGGGTGGCCGGCACCTTGCTACCCGCCAGCAGGCTGCCCACGAGGTTCAGTGGATCGCAGCCGGAGACACACACATGCTCGCCGTCGTGTGCCCGTGTACGAACCTGCCGAAGCGCAGCCAGGGCATCGGGCAAGGCGAACTGTTCGCCCACCATGCCCTCGATGAAGCGGCCGCCGCGGATCTCCCCGCGCGCCTCCAGCCGCTGGTACACGCGACGCAACTCCCGCCACGGCGGCAACCACGGCGCCTCGCGTTCGAGCAACCGCCACGCCACCACGCCATAGCGGCGAAGCAGGGTGCGCGCCACGTGTTCAAGCGCATCGGCGTCGTCGCGTTTCTCGCGGGCTTGCCGCGCCAGCGACCAGCGGCCGGAATCCTCGATGCCGCTAAGCGCGTGGCGGCGTACGCGGCGATGACGCCCGTCACGCTTGGCCGCCGGCAGCAACAGCGCGCGAAGGCCGGCGAAACTGTCGGCCGTGATACGGCCGGCAGCCACCAGTTCACCTAAAGCGTCTTCCAGCTCCGTGCGCAAAAGGTGCGTATATGAGGTGAGTTCGTCGAAGAACAGCGCACCTTCGTCGCGCAGTGCGTCGGCCACGGCCTGCGCGCGCGATCCCAGCTCGACTTCGTGGGCGGGCGGTGCCAGTGCACGCCACATACTCAGCTGGCGGCGGGGCAGCAGCACGATGGGCGTGGCCCGCACCGGGCCGGCGCCGGCGCCGCTGCCGGGGCGCAAACGGCCCCAGGTGACGCGGCCGGCACGGCAGAGATCGTCCAGCCAGCCGATGCCGTAGTCCTCGACCCGGCCAGGCAGGATTTCCGCTTCCCACGCGCCCGCGGCTGCCTCGAAGCCTTCCAACTGGGCGATCACGCCAGCCAGTGCATCGGGGCCGCTGACACGCGAGTGCGCGCCCATGTGCTGCCAATCGATCAGGAAGCGCATGAAGTCGCGCGGCGCCACCGGTTCGATTTCGCGGCGCAGGCGGCCGATGGTGTAGCGGTGGATGCGCGCCAGCAGGTGGCGTTCGCACCACTGCTCACCGTCGATGGCCACGCTGAAACGCCCGCGCATCACATAGCCTTCCTGCTGCAGGCGGGACAGCGCGATGGTGATGTCGCCTTCGTCCACAGCCAGCACGGCGGCGAGGTTCGCTTCGGTCACCGGGCCCACGCAGGCAAGGCGCGAACGCAGCAGTTCCACGGCCGCGTCTTCGGGCGACCAGTCGCGGATGAACTCCGCCGGTGCCTCGATGGCCGGCGACATGGCGGCATCGGCATGCAGCGCGCGCCAGGTGGGCAGGCGCTCGGCGGTTACCCACACGGAGCCGCCGGCAAGCTCAAGGCGAGTGGCGCGGGCGTCGCGGGCGAGCTGCCCCAGCAAGTCGCGCCACGACGGATCGATCTCCGCCTCGGCGATACCGCCCATCAGGGTGAGTGCTTCGTGCATCTCGTCGGCGTCGCGCGCCTCGGGCCACGCCTCTTCGCGCACCGCCCCGATGGCCGATTCGTCCAGCCGGCCGAGGTCGTCCGGGCCCTGCACGTCGCTCCAGCGACGCGACTGCACGGCCTGCGTGCGGCGCTCCTCCAGCGGGGCATCGTCAAGGAAGGCATAGGGCGATGCGCCCAGCACTTCGGCAGCAAGCGGCGAGGGCGCGGCCAGGTCGCGGCAGGCGATGGAGACTTCACCGGCTTCCATGCGGCGCAACAGCGCCAGCCAGCCTTCGGTGTCCATGGCCTCGTGCAGGCAGTCGTCCAGCGTCTGCGCCACCAGCGGGTGGTCGGGTACTTCGCGTTCGCCCACGAGGTTCTCGGCACAGGCGACCTGGTCGGGGAACACCGTGGCGAGGAAATCCTCGCTCTTCATGCGTTGCAGCTGCGGCGGGGTTTTCTTGCCGCCGATAAAACGCGGCAGGGCCAGCGAGGTCACCGCGTTCCAGCGCCAGCGCACGCCAAACAGCGGTGCATCCAGCAACGCCTGCACCAGCACATGCTCGGCGCTGGCCGAATGCAGGTAGTGGGTCACTTCCTCCAGCGCGAAACTGTGGCTGGTGGACAGCGAAAGCACGATGGCGTCTTCCGTGGCCGCCGCCTGCAGTTCGAAATTGAACTTGCGGCAGAAGCGTTTGCGCAGCGCCAGGCCCCAGGCGCGGTTGACCCGGCTGCCATGGGGTGTGTGGATGACCAGCTGCGTGCCGCCGGATTCATCGAAGAACCGCTCCATGACCATTTGCGATTGCGTGGGCAGCACGCCGCCCAGCGCCGCGGAGGCGCGGGCCAGGTATTCGACGATCTGTTCGGCTGCCGGCCGCACGATGCCTACCTCGTCGACAAGCCATGCCAGCGCTTGAGGACCGCCGCCATCGGTGAGCCTGGCAGCGATTTCCCCGCGCAGGCGCGATACGCCAGCGGACAATTCATCGCTACGGCCCGGCGCTTCGCCCAGCCAGAAGGGAATATTCGGCGGCACGCCCTTGGCGTCTTCCACGCGAATCCGGTCGCGTTCCACGCGCAGGATGCGATAGGAGGTATTGCCCAGCTGGAAGACGTCGCCGGCCAGGCTCTCCACGGCAAAATCTTCGTTCACCGATCCGATGGTGATGGATGCAGGCTCCAGCACCACCGCGTAGTCGGCCATGTCGGGGATGGTGCCGCCGGACATCACGGCGGTCATCTTCGCGCCGCGGCGCGCGCGCAGCCGCTTGTGCACGGCGTCGCGGTGGATATACGCCCCGCGCGGGCCCATGCGCGTGGTGAAGCCTTCGGCAAGCATGCGCACGATGTCGTCGAAGGATGCGCGCGTGAGGTCGTGGTAGGGCCACGCGCGGCGGAGGATGTCGTAGAGGGCGTCTTCATCCCATTCGTCCACCGCCACTTCGGCCACGATCTGCTGGGCCAGCACATCCAGCGGGCCGTGGGGAATAGTGAGCGTGTCCAGCTCGCCGCGGCGCACGCAGTCGAGCAGGGCTGCGCATTCGACCAGGTCGTCACGCGAGGTCGGGAACAGCCGCGCCTTCGGCGTGCCGTCCACGGCGTGGCCGGCGCGGCCGCTGCGCTGCAGGAAGGATGCAATCGAGCGTGGCGAGGCGAGTTGGCACACCAGGTCCACGTCGCCGATGTCGATGCCAAGCTCCAGCGAGGCGGTGGCCACCAGCACGCGCAGGGCGCCCGACTTCAGCCGTTGCTCGGCATCCAGGCGTTGCTCGCGCGACAGGCTGCCGTGATGCGCGGCTACCGCTTCCTTGCCCAATCGTTCGGAAAGGTGCTTCGTGGCGCGCTCGGCCATGCGGCGCGTGTTGACGAACACCAGGGTGGTGCGGTGCTGTTCGACAAGGTTGTGCAGGCGGTTGTAGACCAGCTCCCAGGTGTCATTGGACATCACCGCTTCCAGCGGCACGGGCGGAACCTCAAGCCCGAGGTCGCGTTCGCGCACGTGGCCGATATCGACGATGTGGCAGTCTTCGCCGCGGTCGCCCACCAGGAACCGCGCCACCTTTTCGATCGGCTTCTGCGTGGCGGAGAGCCCGATGCGAAGCAGGCGCCGTTGGCACAGCGACTGCAGCCGTTCGAGGCTGAGCGCCAGGTGGCTGCCGCGCTTGCTGTTGGCAATGGCATGGATTTCATCCACGATCACCGTGTGCACGTCGCCCAGCATGGCGCGCCCGGAATCCGAACCGAGCAACACATACAGCGACTCGGGTGTCGTCACCAGGATGTGCGGCCGTGTGCGGCGCATGCGGTTGCGCTCGGCCGTGGGTGTATCGCCGGTGCGTACCGCGGTGCGGATATCGACGTCCGGCAGGCCAAGCCTGGCCAGTTCGCGCCGGATGCCCTCCAGGGGCAATTCCAGGTTGATATGCACGTCGTTGGACAACGCCTTCAGCGGCGACACATAGACGATGGTCGTCTTGTCGGGCAGGCCGCCTTCGGTCAGGCCCTGGCGCACGAGCTCATCGATCGCGGCCAGGAAAGCGGTGAGCGTCTTGCCCGAACCGGTGGGCGCTGCCACCAGCGTATGCCGGCCCTCGCGGATGGCCGGCCACGCGGCCGCCTGCGCGGCGGTCGGGCGCGGGAACGCGCCTTCGAACCAGGCGGCGACGGCGGGGTGGAATGCGCGGAGCGACATGGATTAAATGGTGGGGTCAGATCCGGCAAAATCCTACACCTGCCCTTGCCAAGTAAGCGTTACGCAAGCAATCTCCCTTGGTTCTACCCTGAAGGAAATGGCCATGCCCCGTCGTCGCCTGCTCGTGCTCGCCCTGCTCGCCGCCACTTCGGTCCATGCCGCCGACAAGCCCCGGCCCTGGATGAACACCAAGCTCTCGCCCGACAAGCGCGCCGATCTCGTCGTGGCGCAGCTCACGCAGGACGAAAAAATCCGCCTGATCCGCTCCGACTTCGGTGACAACGAAAAGGGCAAACCACAGAAGCCGGCAGGCGCGCTCGGTTCGGCCGGGTACACCCCGGCGATCGAGCGGCTGGGTATTCCCGCCGTGCAGGAAACCGACGCGGGCCTGGGCGTGCGCAGCCCGGGCCTTACCGGCAAGGGCAGTACCGCGCTTCCGGCGGGCCTGGCGGTGGCTGCCACGTTCGATCCGTCCATCGCCTATGCCGGAGGCGCCATGATCGGCAGCCAGGCCCGGCGCAAGGGTTTCAATGGCCTTCTGGCAGGTGGCATCAATCTGGTACGTGACCCGCGCAACGGCCGCAACTTCGAATATGCCGGCGAAGACCCGATCCTTGCCGGCACCATCGTGGGTAACGCGATCAAGGGCATCCAGTCCCAGCACATCATTTCCACCATCAAGCACTACGCCATCAACGCGCTGGAAACCGGCCGCAACACGCTAAGCGCCGACATTGACGAAACCGCGCTTCGCGAATCGGACCTGCTTGCCTTCGAAATCGCCATCGGCATCGGCCAGCCAGGTTCCGTGATGTGCTCCTACAACCGCATCAACACGGTCTATGCCTGCGAGCACCCATGGCTGCTCAATACCGTGCTGAAGCAGGATTGGGGCTACAAGGGTTATGTGATGAGCGACTGGGGCGGCGTGCATAGCTCGGCGGCGGCGGCCAATGCCGGCCTGGACCAGGAATCGGCCGGCAACGTGTTCGACGACCAGGTGTACTTCGATGCCCCGCTGCGCAAGGACCTTGCCGACGGCAAGGTTCCGCAGGCGCGCATCGACGACATGGTTCACCGCATCGTGCGCAGCATGTTCGCCAGCGGCATCATCGACCATCCGGTGAAAGCCGCGCCGATCAACTTCAATGCCGATGCCGTTGTCGCGCGCAAGGCTGCGGAGGCAGGCTCGGTATTGCTGCGCAATGAAAACAACCTGCTTCCCCTGGCCGCCAGCGTGAAGAGCGTGGCCGTGATCGGCGGCCATGCCGACAAGGGTGTGATTACCGGCGGCGGTTCATCCTCGGTCGAACCGCCGGAAGGCAATGCGGTTCCGGGCCTTGAGCCTACCGAGTGGCCCGGTCCCGTGCGCTACCAGCCGTCCGCACCGCTGGCCGCGATCAACGCGCAGACCGGCGGTAAGGCGAAGTATGCCGACGGCACCGACATTGCCGCGGCGGCCAGGCTTGCCGCCGAGAGCGAAGTGGCCGTGGTGTTCGTGCAGCAGTGGACGGCCGAGTCGTTCGATCCGGCCACCATGGCGCTCGATGGCAACCAGGATGCCCTGGTAGCTGCCGTCGCCGGGGCCAACCCGAAGACCATCGTGGTCATCCAGAATAACGGTCCGGTGAAGATGCCGTGGCTTTCCAGTGTGGGCGCCGTACTCGATGTCTGGTATGCCGGCGCCCGCGGTGGCGAGGCGATCGGCAACCTGCTGTTCGGCAAGGTTGCGCCGTCCGGCCGCCTGCCGGTGACCTGGCCGAAGGACGAATCGCAGCTGCCGCGCCCGGTGATCGTGGGCGGGGGCTTCCCTAGCGGCAAGCCCGCGGACAAGGTGGACTACAACATCGAGGGTGCCGACATCGGCTACCGCTGGTTCCAGAAGAAAAACCTTACGCCGCTCTTCCCGTTCGGCTATGGCCTCACCTATACGTCCTTCGACTATTCGACCTTCAAGGTGAACCAGGCCAACGGCGAGGTGACGGTGGATGTCACGGTGAAGAACACTGGCAAGCGCGCAGGCATCGACACCCCGCAGGTGTATGTCACCCATCCCGACGGCGCGCCACGCCGCCTGGCCGGCTGGGCCCGCGTGCCCCTGCAGCCGGGCCAGAGCCGCACCGTGCACATCAAGCTCAACCCGCACGCGCTGGCGCGGTACCAGGACGGCTGGAAAGTGGCTGCAGGCTCGTACACGTTCCAGCTGGGAACGTCCGCTATCACCTTCGCCGGCAACGCCGAGGCCACGATACCGGCCTTCGCAGTCAAGCAGTAGTTGGTAGCCTTGACGCCACGTCCTATTCCCCGGGCGTGGCGCCAACTGCCACGGTAGTCACCGGCATCGAAGGCGCCCGCTGCACGTCATGGACACAATGTTTGCGAGCCAGAGCACATGGGGGCAGATGAGAATGCGACATGCCGCGCAATGCATTGCCCTCGCGGCCATGGTCCTTGCCATGCCTGCCATGGCCGATCCACCTGACTTCGATCGTCCCGGTGCCGGTTTTGCCACCAGCGTGCTGCCGGCCGGAGGCGTTGCGCTGGAGCAGGGCCTACCCGACTGGTCACGCCAGCCCGGTGACAGCGGCGCCTTGCAGGGTAAGTACACGGCCGACAGCCTGTTTCGCGTGGGCCTCGGCGGCCCGGTGGAGCTGCAATTGGGCGGATCGCTGTGGAACCACCTCTACGGCGACGGTGAGCGACGCACGGGCCACGGCGACAGCAGCGTGGCGATGAAAGTTGCGCCAAGCACGAACGACGACTTCAGCTACGCCTTGCTCGGCCAGATGTCGTTCGACAACGGCACGCATGACATCGGCAATGGCGCGCGGCAGTACACGCTGGGTACCACGCTGGGATGGAAGCTGCAGGGTGACCGGCAAGTCACCCTGTTCGCCAACCTCGACCGCCTGCAAGGCAGCAGCACCTGGACGCTCGCGCCGGTCTACACCGTGCCGCTCAGCGAGAACCTGCAGGGTTATCTCGAAGCCGACCTGATCCACGATGGGCAGGCAGGCAATGAAGACCTCGCCGGCGGCGGCCTTGCATTGAAGCTTGGCGACCGCGCCCAGGCCGACACCTTCGTGCTGCATCGCTTGGGCCCACGCGGCGCACAATGGGAGGCCGGACTCGGCATTTCCGTGTACTTCGGCCGCCTATAGGTATGATGCGGGCCCCGCGCCGCAAGAAGTGCCGGCGATGCCGAACACATCGAGGGCAACTCGGACAAGATCAAGGGATGGGTGCTTAAGACGACCTACCTGCGTAAATCATGAATGACGGACAAAAGAACATGGCCCACACGCTCACGCGCGGGGCCATGATGGGCCATCCTTAGCTTGCGATGGACTTGCGTCCACCGTAACGCGGCCCGGCACGAAGCCGACGCAGCGCTGGCACCGATGAAGGGGGGGCTCGACCATTTGCACGATGTGCGGGTGACGGCATCCTGCCGTTCAGGTCGGTCATCGATGTTTCCGTACGCCGGGAAAGCTTTTCGGCTTCTTCGGCGGCGGAGCCATAGTGCGAAAATGCCGCTGCTACTGATATAGGAAAATGCTCAAAGTTTGTGCGCGCTTTGCCAGGACTTGAGTCAGCTTTCGCCGATTCGCACACTCTGCGGACTGGCCACGATGGCGAACCGGGCGATGTAGTTGGCCATGTCAACGAGGCCTGCTTCCTCCTGATCACCCCTGAGCATGGCGATATAGCCGTCCGGTCGCACCAGGCACACGGTGCCGGCCGGTATCCCCGCCGCCCGCGCCTGCGCGGCGTGGACATACCCATGCAGGGGCAGGCCGGTGTTGTAGGCCAGGCGCCGCACGCCGGGCCCGGGCTCGCCGTACACGTGCAGTTGCCAGTCGCGCGAGGTAAGCGGCGCGAAATTGTCCGCCTCGCCCACGGGGAGCCACGGCAGGCGATCGCCGCCGCGAAGCTTGCCTGCGCGTCCGGTCGAGAGCGCGCTGTCGCGGTAGGCGATCCGTACCTGCGACACCACGCGGAAGGCGAGCCGCGGGGCTCCCTTGAATGCCGCGACGGCAGGTAACACATGCGGGAGCAGGCGGGTGCGCCACAGCCGGCCCATTGAGCCGTCCGAAGCTATCAGGCGGAAGGCGCGGTCGGTGCTCTTGAGCAACTCGCGGGCAAAACCCATGCGCTCGGTGGCGTAGGTGGCCAGGATCGATGCATCGGCGCGCCGGTGCAGCACCGAGGCCAGCTTCCAGCCCAGGTTGATGGCGTCGCCGATCCCAGTATTCATCCCCTGGCCGCCCGCGGGGCTGTGGATATGCGCCGCATCGCCGGCCAGGTACACCCGGCCGCTAGCAAACGATGTGGCCATGCGGTGATGCGAGCGATAAGTGGAAAACCAGTTCACCTCTTTCACTTTCAACCCGGTGGTCTGCTCAACTTCGTCGCGCACCTGGTCGAAGGTGAAATGCTCTCCGCGTCCCTGGCTATCCTGCACCACGCCGATCAGGCGATAGGCGCCGGTGCGACGCACCGGCAAGACCAGGCAAAATCCTTCGGCGTTCAAGCACACGCTTACACCCTGGTCGGCCGCCGTACCCTCCACCATGGCATCGGCCACATAGAACGTCTGGTCGTAGGTGCCGCCAGCGAATTCCAGGCCCAGGGCGTGCCTTACACGGCTGCCGGCGCCATCACAGCCGCATAGGTAGTCCACCTCCACGCGCTCGGCGCCGCTGGCACTGTCCAGGCGCACGTTCACCGACGTGGCCGTCTGGTCCAGGCCCACTACCTGCGTGCCGCGCTCAATGGCGACGCCGGCGGCCAGCAGGGCTTTCTCCAGCAGACGCTCGTGGTCGTCCTGGGGGTAGGCCAGGACGAACGGAAAAGGCGAGATGCCCTCGCCGCCACCACCGATCGCCAGCCGGGCCCTTTCGATGCCATTGGCGCGCACCGCCAGGTGGTCGATCTGGACGCCTCCGGCCACGACCGCCTGGGCCAGCCCGAGTTGATCGTAGAGTTCGAGCGTACGTGCATGCACGGCCACCGCACGCGAGGCCTCGCCGGCAGCCATCCGTGGATCGACGATGCGCACGCGTACGCCGGCCCGGGCCAGCCACAAGGCCAGCACCATGCCGGTGGGCCCCGCTCCGGCGATCAACACCTGCGTATCGTTCATGCACCCGTCCGTTGGCCTGCCATCGATGGTGGCGGCCGCGTTGTATGACCCGCGTGTAGGGACATCGCGCCCGCTGATGCCCGCTCGATTGTGCCCTTGCAGCGGGCCTTCGCAAACCGGGGGTAGTAAAGTAGGCAGGTTACGGTGCCCCCAAGCCCAGGAGTCGATCCATGCCAGACGCCGCCCGTCGCCCCCGCGACAAGCGCTACGCCTCCGCTGCCCAGGCCCTCGAGGGTGTGGTGGCCAACAACCAGGTGATCGCCGTCGGCGGCTTTGGCCTGTGTGGTATCCCGGAACTGCTGATCACAGCCCTGCGCGATTCCGGCGTCACCGGCCTCACCGCCGTGTCGAACAATGCAGGCATCGACGGCGTCGGGCTTGGATTGCTGCTGCAGACGCGGCAGATCAGGAAGATGGTTTCGTCGTACGTGGGCGAGAACAAGGAATTCGAGCGACAGTACCTGGCCGGCGAACTGGAGGTGGAATTCACCCCGCAGGGCACGCTGGCCGAAAAGCTACGGGCAGGAGGCGCCGGTATTCCCGCCTTCTTCACCCGTACCGGCTATGGCACCCAGGTGGCGGAAGGCAAGGAAACGCGCGAGTTCGACGGCCACATGTACGTGATGGAACGGTCCATCGTCGCCGACGTGGCGCTGGTGAAGGCATGGAAGGCGGACCCTTCGGGCAACCTGGTGTTCCGCAAGACGGCCCGTAACTTCAATCCAATGGCGGCTACCGCGGGCAAGGTATGCATTGCCGAGGTCGAGGAAATCGTCGCCATCGGCGATATCGATCCCGACCAGGTGCACACGCCTGGCATCTACGTCGACCGCATCGTGCACAACCCCGCGCCGTCCAGGCGCATCGAGCAGCGCACCGTGCGCGCCAAGGGAGAATGACCATGGCCTGGAACCGCGACCAGATGGCCCAGCGCGCCGCGCAGGAACTCAACGACGGCGACTACGTGAACCTGGGGATCGGCCTGCCTACGCTGGTGGCCAATCACCTGCCAGAGGGCGTGGACGTGTGGCTGCAGTCGGAAAACGGCCTGCTCGGCATCGGCCCGTTTCCCACCGACGACGAAGTGGACGCTGATCTGATCAACGCCGGCAAGCAGACGGTCACCGCCCGCCAGGGCGCGTCGTATTTTTCCAGCGCCGATTCCTTCGCCATGATCCGCGGCGGCCACATCGACATTTCCATCCTCGGCGCCATGCAGGTGACCGACAAGGGCGACATCGCCAACTGGATGGTGCCCGGCAAGATGGTCAAGGGCATGGGCGGGGCGATGGACCTGGTGGCCGGGGTGAAGCGCGTGGTGGTGGTGATGGAGCACACCGCGAAGGACGGCACGCCGAAGATCATCCCCGAATGCAGCCTGCCCCTCACCGGAACCGGGGTGGTGAACCGCATCATCACCGATCTATGCGTGTTCGACGTCACCGAATCAGGCCTGAAGCTGGTGGAACTGGCCCCTGGCGTGGACGAGGCCGCCCTGCGGGGCGCCACCGGATGCCCCTTCACGGCGTGACCGAACGCCGCATCCGGTCGTCACGGACGGCATGGAATAATTCCGACCTGAAGCCAGTACCGAGTCTTATGTTCAAGCGCCACCTCCATCGCCGCATTGCCGCCTGGCTGGCCCTGCTGGCCGTCGGGCTGATGGTGGCCGCGCCCGGGATCTCGCAGGTGCTGCGGTCCCGCACCGGTTTTGTCGAACTTGGCGCCTGGTGCGAAGGGCGCGCGGGACTCGTAACCCGCGCTGCGCCGCCGGCCGTCGACTTCGGTGGCTTGCCGGGCATGACCGGCTCATCCGTGCACTCGGCGACGGCCGGCATGGACCCCGGCCCACCGGATGATATGGGCGGCATGTCCATGGATGCCTGCGGCTACTGCAGCCTGTTTTGCCACGCCCCCACGGTACCGGCGACCGTGGCGTTCATGCCCATGCTGGTGCCGGCCACGACGGTTCTTCCCGCTGAGGTTCCAGCCTCGCCGCTGCCCATGCCGCCACGCACGCCGGTGGCCGAGCCGCGAGGCCCCCCTGTTTTCCCGATGACCTGAGTACTGCCTGCCTGGCGTGCGCGCCAGCGGGCCACTTAAGCATTTTCGGGAATACCACCATGTATCTGTTCTTGCCCGGGCGGCGCACTGTTGCGCCGCTGGCGTTCGCCATCGCCATGGCGCTGTGCGCAGTCGCACATGCCGGCGACGATGCCGACGGCAGCACGCCCCAGCGCGCCAAGGCGCTGGAAGGCGTGAAAGTGTCGGCGGCTGACACCAGCACTACCGATCCGAACCTTCCGGCCGTGGTGGAGAGCGTCGACGCCAAAGCGTTGTCCCTGCGCAACGTCGTCAATGCCGAGGATGCGCTGAAATACATGCCGGCCTTCGGCATCCGAAAGCGCTTCATCGGCGATGAAAACTCCACGTTCTCGGTACGTGGCACCAGCAATACGCAAAGCGCCAGGGGTCTGGTGTACCTCGATGGCCTGTTGCTTTCCAATCTGCTGGGGAACAACTTCTCCAACCCGCCGCGCTGGTCCATGGCGTTTCCCGACAACCTCGAGCGCGTCGAGGTGATCTACGGCGCGTACTCGGCGTTGTATCCGGGCAACAGCATCGGTGCCACGGTGCTGATGACCACGCGCATGCCCGATAGCCTTGAGCTGTCCGCGCAGTCGCAGTTCTTTACCCAGCATGTAAACGAGTACGGCGTCGACCGCAACTACGGTGGCCGGCGGCTCTCGGCCACGATCGGCGACCGCGTGGGGAATCTATCCTTCCTGCTGGATGTGGCGAGCCTGCAGTCGAACGGGCAGCCACTGGTGTTCGCCACGCAGAACCTGTCCACTACGCCGGCCAATGCCGCGGCCGTGCCGGTCACCGGCGCCATCGTCGACCGTGGTCCGAATGGCCAGCCGCGCATCGTGAGCGGTATCAATGCCGAAGGGCAGGAAGCCACGCGCCAGCACGAAGCGAACCTGAAGCTTACCTATGACATCACGCCGGACCTGCGTGCGGGCCTTACCGTGGGCTACTGGTGGCAGGACATGGCGCACCGCACGGAAAGTTTCCTGCGTGATGCGCAAGGCAGGCCGGTTTACGCAGGTGTGGTATCCATCGATGGCAGGCAGTACACCTTGCCGGCCGGTTTCTTCGCACCCAGTACGCGCGAAAGCGCCAATACCCTGTATGGCCTGTCACTGGGCACGCACCGCGATAGCGGCTGGAATATCGAAGGCCAGGCCAGCTACTTCGACATGAGCCGCAACCGCGACCGCGTCGCCACCAGCGCATTGACCGAAGACGGGCCGGGCCAACTCACCGCCGGCGATGGCTCGCGCTGGCGCAGCCTGGACCTGCGCGCCAGCCGCCGGCCCGACGTGGGGGCACCCGGCACGCACTGGTTGAGCTTCGGCTATCACTACGATGGCTATGCCTTGGCCACCCAGGCCTACGCGCTGGACACCTGGCTCCACGGCGACGCGGGTGCGCCGCTGTCGGGTACCGGCGGCAGCACGCAGACGCAAGCGGTGTATTTGCAGGATGCCTGGCAGCTGGCCGGTGCCTGGCAGTTCACGGCTGGCGCCCGTTATGAACAGTGGCGCGCGTTCGCAGGTTATCGGAGTGCGGGTGCGGCATCCATCGGTTACGGCGAGCGCAAGGAACAGCATGCCTCGCCCAAGGCCGCGCTGTCGTGGCGCGCCGCCGATGATATCGACGTGCGGCTGTCGGTGGCACGGGCCTACCGTTTTCCCACCGTCAGCGAATTGTTCCAGGGCACGTTCAATGGCCTCGCGCTGGTCAACAACAATCCCAATCTGAAGCCCGAGAACGACCTTTCCCGCGAACTCACCACCACCTGGACACGCGAACACGGCGTGGTGCGCTTTACCGTGTATCGCAGCGACACGCGCGATGCGCTCTTCAGCCAGACCAATACCACGGTATTCCCCACGGTGACCAACGTGCAGAACGTGGGCCGCGTGCGTACGCGCGGCGCCGAGGCGTCATACGACGGCAGCGGCGTGTGGTTCGACGCGCTGGATCTGTCGGCCAACATCGCCTATACGCAGGCCACCACGGTTGAGAACCGGCTGAACCCGGCTTCGGTGGGCAAGCAGTTCTACCGCATCCCGTTGTGGCGTTCGAATGTGGTGGCGACCTGGCATACCAGTGCCAACACGGCCGTCACGCTGGCCGGCCGATATTCGGGCAGGCAGTACAACAGCCTGGATGAAAGCGACACCAACCCCGATACCTTCGGCGGCACCAGCAAGTTCCTGACCTTCGACGGCCGGGTGACCTGGAAGCCCAATCCGCACATGGATATTGCCCTGGGCGTGGATAACCTCACCAACCGGCGTTACTTCGTGTACTACCCGTATCCTTCGCGCACGTAC
>NZ_DATHFX010000345.1:0-4538 GCF_035317885.1 Pinirhizobacter sp. | reverse complement strand
ATGGGTTCCAGCGCCGCATGTGCGAGGTACGGCAGATCGTAGGTCGCTTCGATGCGCCGTTGGCCGGCTTCCTCGATCACGCGATCGGGATCGCCGGTCAGGCTGCCGTTGATCGGCGTGGCGTCCGCGGACCGGAGCGATTCGGCCAGTGTTGCCGATGTGAGGGTGGCGTGCGGACCCGCATCCCACTCGATCTTCAGCAGGTCGAGCCCTCGTTTGGCGGTCCAGTAGTTCTCTCCAACCACCGCGATGGCATCGTCGATACGAAGGATATCGACCACGCCGGGCAAGGCGCGCGAGGCGCGCTCATCGAGCGAAAGCAGGCGCCCGCCGATCGTCGGACACATTGCGATCGCCGCAACGCGCATTCCTTCCACTATCGTGTCGATGCCGAAGCGAGCGGTACCATTGACCTTGGCCGCCGTGTCCACGCGTTTCGCCGGCTTGCCGATAAGCTTGAACTGCGACGCTGGCTTCAACGATACCTCACCGGGCACTGCCTGGCGCCGCGCGGCACTGGCGACCGCGCCATAGGTCAAGGTTCGGCCAGTCCGCTGGTGCGTGATAACGCCACGCGCTACGGTGCATTCGGCGGGCGAGACTCGCCAGCGCTCGGCGGCCGCGCCGATCAGCATAGTGCGAGCAGCCGCGCCGGCCTGCCGCAATGGTATGAAGAACGCGCGCACGGAGGTGGATCCGCCGGTGGCCTGTGCCTTCAGCAGGCTCTGCGTATAGGCATGCTGGTCCGCGGGCGCCAGTTCCACTTCAACCTGGTCAAGCCCCACCTCCAGCTCTTCGGCAATCATCATGGCCTCGCCGGTGGCAATGCCCTGCCCCATCTCCACACTAGGCACCACGAGCACAATACGGCCGTCGACACTAATGCGGATGAACCCGTCGGGCACGAATCCGTCGAACCCCGTTGCCGCTGCATCGAGCGCGCCGACGGCGGCAAGATCTGGCTCGCGCTCGAAGGCACGTAATGGCCGGACGAACGCGAATCCAACCACGAGTGCACCAGCGGTCAGGAAGCGTCGCCGCGCACTGTCTGGTAGGGCGTTTTCGCCGATTGCCCAGTAGGTTTTCATCACGCCACCTTGATAGCAGCACGAATACGCGGATAGGTGCAGCAGCGGCACAGATTGCCGGACATTGCGGCGTCGATATCTTGGTCCCTCGGGTGCGGATTGCGGGCAATCAGCGCCGCGGCCGACATGATCTGACCCGATTGGCAGTAGCCACACTGGACCACCTCCAGCGCAAGCCAAGCGGCTTGGACGCGCTTCCCGGCCGTGGTTTCGCCGATAGCTTCGATTGTGGTGATTTCACCCTTGATGGCGGAGATCGGGAGTACGCAGGAGCGCACCGGATTGCCATCTAGATGCACCGTGCAGGCGCCGCACTGGCCGATACCGCAACCGAACTTTGTGCCGGTCAGCGCCAACACGTCACGTAAGACCCAAAGAAGAGGCATGTCCGCAGGCACTGTGACGTCGACAGTTTTTCCATTGATCACAAGCCGCGTCACGGGCCAAGGTTGGGAGCTTTTAGCGCTTTGCATTTCTACACTATCCCGGAGTTGCCCTATGAATTAGCCCCGGCGCGGAAGGTTGCAACCATCGCCGGAGGCAGCGGATGAATGTAGGTATACGTGCGCAAACTCCACCGTATCCACCAATGGCCATGGCGATTGTAGCGGTCAGCCATCGACCAATCTTGTACGAACGTGACAGTAAATGCCGAAAATGTACGGCAATGAGCCGCACGTAGACACGGTTAGAGAAATCTTGAATCAGCAATAGATCGCACAATCATCCAATAGTCATGACTTGAATTGAGATAGTTTCTTTCTATAGGACAACAGCTTCCCTTTAGCGCCCGCGTGTGGCTGTAGAGAGGGTCAGTGTCTCGCGTGACGTCAGCCTCGACGTGCGCTATTCGATGACGTTGCACCCCAGCGGTCGAAAAATCGAAACGTGCTCAAGTGATTGGCGAAGGGTGTCCATACTTCGATAGTTTGGCGCGTCCGATCCGCATGCTTGGCATGCCAACTAAATCACCATGACGGGAGATATCTTGTGTCTCAGTTTATAGAGAACACATCTCGATCGACGAGCAAACCGGGCTGGGTACGATGGACCCTGATAGTGCTATCGGTGCTTATCCTGGCCCTCGGCGCGGCGCTGGCTTTCGGCGGCATCCGGCTTGCCTCGCTAGGCGGCTCCTGGTACTACCTCATCGCCGGCATCGGTCTGGTGATCGCCGGCGTCCAGCTGCTGCGCAGCAAGAGTTCGGGTGCCTGGTGGTACGGCCTGGTGTTCATCGGCACGGTGCTCTGGGCCGCCTGGGAAAGCGGCTCGGACTACTGGGGCTGGGTACCCCGGCTGGACGTGATCACCATATTCGCTTTCGTGCTGGCACTGCTGCTGCCCTGGCTCGATCGCGGTGCCAGCCGTACGCTGTCGTTCTCGCTGGCCGGGCTGATGGTGGCGATTTTCGCCGCGGCCTTCGTGCTGGCCTTCGTGCCCTACCACGTCACCCCTGCCACCGAGCCGGCGCCGACGACGCCCTTGGTCGCCGCGGCTTCTTCGGCGGCGGCACAGCCCGACGACGACTGGGGCGTGTATGGCCACGACAAACAAGCGACGCGTTACTCGCCGCTGAGCCAGATCACTCCTGAGAACGCCGGCAAGCTTCAGCGTGCCTGGGTATATCGCACCGGGGACCTGCCGCCGCCCGGCAAGATCAACAAGTGGGCGGCGGAGACCACGCCGATCAAGGTCGGCGACGCGGTGTACCTGTGCACCGCCACCAACGACATCATCCGGCTCGATCCAGCCAGCGGCAAGGAAGTGTGGCGGTATAAATCGGGCGTCACCTACGAGAGCGTGCCCTATACCGCTGCTTGCCGCAGCGTGGTGTATTACGAGTCGGCCGCCGTGCCCGAGGGCCAGGCCTGCCATAAGCGCATCATCGAATCGACCCTCGACGAGCGCCTGATCGCGGTGGATGCCGGTACGGGCAAGGCTTGCGACGGCTTCGGCACGAACGGCCAGGTCAACCTGCTGCTTGGCCTGGGTGAAACCGTGCCCGGCTTCGTCGCCGAGCCAGCGCCGCCACCGATCGTCAACGGGGTGATCGTCACCAACCAGGAAGTGCTCGACGGCCAGCGCCGCTGGGCGCCATCGGGAGTGATCCGCGGCTACAGCGCCGACACCGGCAAATTCCTTTGGGCCTGGGACGTCAAGCGCCCCCACGAGCATGGCGAACTGACGGCTTCGTGGGACGGCAGGCATCCTCCTGCGCAGTTGCCACCCCCGCAGACTTACTACAGCCGCGGCACACCCAATTCCTGGGCCGAGATGATCGGCGACGATCAGCTCGGCCTGGTTTACGTGCCTACCGGCAACTCGGCCGCCGATTACTACAGCGCCCTGCGCTCGCCGGAGGAGAACCGCGTTTCATCGTCCATCGTCGCTTTGGACGTGCACACGGGCGAGGAACGTTGGGTTTTCCAGACCACGCATAAAGATGTCTGGGACTACGACATCGGTTCGCAGCCGACCTTGATGGATTTTCCGGGCCCGGATGGCAACGCCGTCCCCGCGCTGATCGCGCCGACCAAGCGCGGCCAGACCTTCGTGCTGGATCGCCGCAACGGCAAGCCACTGACCGACGTGGAAGAGCGCGCCGTGCCGCCCGACGCACCGATAACCGAAGACCCGCGCGCGCCGACCCAGCCCTGGTCAGTGGGCATGCCCCGGCTAGGCTTGCCCGAGCTGACCGAGCAGACCATGTGGGGTATGACCCCGTTGGACCAGCTTTACTGCCGCATCAAGTTCCGCAAAGCCCGCTATTTCGGCGAGTTCACCGCGCCGAGCCTGACCAAACCCTGGATCGAGTTCCCCGGCTACAACGGCGGCAGCGACTGGGGCAGCGTGGCCTACGATGCGCACACCGGCATCCTGATCGCCAACTGGAACAACACCCCGATGTACGACCAGTTGCTCACCCGTGAGCAGGCCGACAAGGCGGGACTGATGTCGTTGGACAATCCAAAATACGTCCCAGGTGTCGGTGGCGGTGCGGAAGGCGCGGGTGCGCAGGCCGATACGCCTTACGGTATTGCGGTCAGCCCCTTCCTGATGCCGCTCACCCAGGTGCTCTGCAACGAGCCACCGTACGGCATGATCACGGCGATCGACATGCATACGCGCAAAGTGATCTGGCAGCATCCCTTGGGCACGGCGCGGGCCAACGGTCCGTTCGGCCTGCCGACCGGCCTGCCGATGGAGGTCGGCACACCTAACAACGGCGGCCCCATCATCACCGCGGGTGGCCTGGTCTTTGTCGCCGCGGCCACCGACAACCTGATCCGTGCCATCGACATCAAGACCGGGAAGGTGGTCTGGAGCGACGTGCTGCCGGCCGGTGGCCAGGCCACGCCGATGACGTATCGCATCAACGGTCGCCAGTACCTGGTGATCATGGTGGGCGGCCATCACTTCATGCGCACACCGCCGGGCGACTATGTTATT
>NZ_DATHFX010000344.1:0-8479 GCF_035317885.1 Pinirhizobacter sp. | reverse complement strand
ATGCGCGTGGCACCACAGCCCAGGCGCGCCATCTCCGCGCTCACCCCGGCCACGTGTTGCGATGGCAGGGTGAAGCAGAGCTCGTAGTCGTCGCCGCCGGTAAGGGCGAATGCCATGGTGTCGGAGTCGGCGAACATCTCGCGCAAGGCCGCTGACCGCGGCAACAGGGCGAGATCCAGTTCCGCCGCAACACCGCTGGCCTGGCAGATATGACCCAGATCGGCGACCAGGCCGTCGCTGACATCGATGCATGCCGTGGCCACGCCCCTCAGGGCACCGCCGGCGGCGACCCGCGGCGTGGGACGATCCAGGCGCGCAACGAGAGCGTCGCCACGGCCACTGCCTACACAGCGCAACCCCGCCGCGGCATCGCCGAGTGTGCCTGTCACCATCACCACGTCGCCGACGTTCGCACCCGAGCGCAACAGGCCCTGGCCCGATGGCAGGAAGCCATGCACCGCCACCGTGACCGACAAGGGCCCACGTGTCGTATCGCCACCCACCAGCGCGACGCGGTGCGGCGCGGCAAGGGCTGCAAAACCCTCGGCCAGGCCTTCGACGAAGGCACCGTCGGCATCGGGCAAGGTCATCGACAGCAGTGCCCAGGCCGGCACCGCACCCATGGCGGCAAGATCGGACAGGTTCACCGCCAATGCCTTCCATCCAATGTCGTAGGGACGTGTACCGGGCGGAAAATGCACGCCCGCGACCAGGGTATCCATGGCCACCGCCAGCTCGCGCCCGGCGGGCACGGCCAGCACCGCGGCGTCGTCGCCGATGCCTGTGAGGACGTCGTCGCGCGCCTGGGTGGTGAGCTCGCGCACGCGTTCGATGAGGTCGAATTCCATGCGCGGCAGACCTTAAGTGGCGCCCGGTCCCGGGCGTGTGAATACCATGGTGACCTGGCCCTTGTAGGCCGCGCGATGGCTGGGCGCAAAACCTAAGCGTGTGGCCACGCGGATCGACGGCTCATTGCCCGGATCGATCAGGCAACAGGTGTCACTGCCGCGGAAATGGACGTCGCCCCAGGCCACGGCGGCTTCGGCCGCCTCGCGGCCAAAACCCCGGCCGTGCACGTCGCTTGCCAATGCCCAGCCCATTTCGGGCACGTCATCGTTCGGGGGGCATATTTCCCGCTTGAAGTAAGCGAAGCCGACTTCCCCGACGAACCGGCTCGTTGATTTTTCCTCGATGGCCCAGAAGCCGAAGCCCTGCAGCGCCCAGTGACCGGCATAACGCAACATGCGCGCCCAGGCGTCTTCAGCCGACAAAGGCTTGCCGCCGATGTGGCGGACCACGGCAGCATCCGCCCACATGGCGGTACAGGCGGCGTAGTCGCCTGGCCGATGCGGCCGCAGCCGCAGGCGCGGTGTATCGATCACCGGGATCTGGCCAAGAAAGGCCGATGCGTCGTGCATGGAATGTCCTTCACCGAACAGCGGCCGGACGGGCCGGCCGCGGGAACATCAATGTCGTTTTTCGGCCGTACGCCAGTGCGTGGCCAGTTTGTCGAGCACGCCGTTGACGTAGCTGTGGCCATGATCGGCGCCGAAGCGCTTGGTGACCTCGATCGCCTCGTTCAGGATCACCCGGTAGGGTACGTCGGGGCGATACTTCAATTCGTACGCGGCCAGCCGCAAAGCGGCGCGCTCGATGGGGTCGATCTGGCTGACCTCGCGGTCGACGAAAGGCTTCAAGCCCTCGTCGATCTCGGCCTGGTGTTTCTCAACGCCAAGCAGGAGGTCTTCGAAGTATTCAAGGTCGGCCACTTCCATGTCCTGTTCATGGCGAAACTGGTCGATGACCTTGGCCATGGTGGCACCACCCACCTGCCACGCGTAGATGGCCTGCAATGCGCGGCGCCGGGCACGCGAGCGAGCGGCGAGATCGACGCCTTCCGGACGGCGATTCATAGCCTGGCGTACAGGTTGGCCATCTCCAGCGCCACCATGGCGGCATCGCTGCCCTTGTTGCCGGCCTTGGTCCCTGCGCGTTCGATCGCCTGTTCGATGTTTTCCACGGTGAGCACGCCGAAGGCGACGGGCACGCCCGAGGTGTAGGCCGCCTGCGCCAGTCCCTTGGCCGCTTCGCCGGCCACGTACTCGAAATGCGGGGTACCGCCGCGGATCACTGCGCCCAGGCCGATGACCGCCACATGCTTGCCGTTGTTGGCCACCTTGTAGGCCGCCTGGGCAATTTCCCAGGCACCGGGCACGCGGATGAGGTCGATGGCGTCGTCTTTCACGCCGTGGCGGACCAGGGTGTCGCGTGCCGCCTGGACAAGCGACTCGACGACGAAGCCGTTGAAGCGGCCGGCGACGATGGCGAAACGGCCCTTGGGCGTGGCGAAATCGCCCTCGATGATCTTCATTGGATTAAGCCTTCGGTGATGGGGCAAAACCCCGCGCGGACCGGCCATTTTACGGCTTTTTCAGCGGTTCGTGTCAGGGATGGAGGGATACCCGTGGATGGCAAGGCTGGCCTCGCCCCCAGCCAGGCGAAGCCGGGCATGGGCACCGACCGGCAAGGTGAACTTGTCCGGGCAGTGGCCGAACGGCAGTTCCGTGACCACCGGGATGCCGGCAACGGCGCCGATACGCTCGATCGCGTCGGGAAGGTCGTAGCCGTTGTCGTATTCACTGCTGCGATAAGAGGAAAAATCGCCCAGCACCAGCGCCTTCTGCCGGCCGAGGATGCCCGCCAGATACAGGTGGTAAAGCATCCGCTCCACCCGGAACGGTGGTTCGGAGACGTCTTCGACGAAGAGGATGCCGCCATCCACCACGGGCATATAGGGCGTTCCCACCAGCGCGCAGACCACGGCCAGGTTGCCGCCCCAGAGCGTGCCTTCGACGTCGACATCGGGTGAGTCCGGGGCGGCGCTCCAGGCGACATCCATCGTGGATGAGCACATGGCCTTCCAGAAATGGCGCCACGTGAAGTCTCGCAGGGCTTCGGCACCGAAGTCCGCGCTGAGCATCGGGCCGCCAAACGTCACCAGGTTCGACCGGGCAAGCAGTGCCAGCTGGACGGCGGTGAAGTCGCTGTGGCCGACCATGGCCAGGGGACGGGAGCCCAGCCGCTCGGCAAGCCCGTCGTAGTCCAGGTGCTGGAGCAACTGGTGTGCGCCATAGCCCCCGCGAACGGCCAGGGCGATATCCACAGAAGGATCCGTGCCCAGTGCGTTGAGCTCGGCAACGCGCTCGGCGACGCTGCCGGCGAATCGCTGGTCGATACGTTGCAAGGCGTCCTTGCCGACAACGGCGTGCCCGGCCACTTCCAGGCGCTCAACGCCGCGGCGGACCGCGGCCTGGTCATGGGGATAGCCCGATGGAGCGATGAGCTGGATCTTGAGGTTCCGATGCATGCCGATATCTGGTGGATGGGCTAGCTGCGCAGCCTTGGTTTGAACTTAAGCCTACCCGACGTAGCCGTCCACATGCAGGCCGAAGCCTTGCAGTCCCACCAGGCGGCGAGGCGTGCCAAGCACGCGCAATGAGCGAACGCCGAGGTCCGTCAGGATCTGCGCCCCAAGTCCAAGCTGGCGCCACGCCTGCGGATCCTCGTTCGGTACTTCACGGCCGGCAAGGCGGGCCAGCAAGGCGTCGGCGGAATCCTCGCCGGACAACACCACCAGGACACCGCGTCCTTCGCTGTCAATGCGGCGCAAGGCGGCCGTGACGGTATGGCCGAGGTCCTCGCGCTTCAGATGCAGCACGTCGGACAGTGTATTGCGCACATGCACGCGGGTAAGCACCGGCTCACCGTGGGCGACATCGCCGCGGACCAACGCAAAGTGCAGTCCGTGGGCGATCGCATCGCGGAAAGCCACCAGACGGAACGTCCCGAACTCGGTGTCGACGTCCTCCTCGTGAACGCGCTCGATGGTGCGCTCGGTTTCCAGCCGGTAGCGGATGAGGTCGGCGATGCTGCCGATCTTCAAGCCATGCTTGGCGGCAAAGGCTTCCAGCTCCGGGCGTCGAGCCATCTCGCCGTCGTCCTTGAGGATCTCGATCAACACTGCCGAGGGCTCGAGCCCTGCGAGCGCGGCAAGGTCACAACCGGCCTCGGTGTGTCCTGCGCGGGTAAGCACACCACCGGGACGGGCGGTCAACGGAAATATATGCCCGGGCTGGCTCAGGTCCTCGGGATGGGCGTCCTTCTTCACCGCCGCAAGGATGGTGTGGGCGCGATCATAGGCCGAGATGCCGGTGGTGACGCCTTCGGCCGCTTCGATCGAAACGGTGAAGTTGGTGTGGTAGGCCGAGGTGTTGTCACTGACCATCGGGCGCAGGCCCAGCTGCCGCGTGCGCTGTTCGGTCAGGGTAAGGCACACCAGCCCGCGCGCCTCGCGCACCATGAAGTTGATGTGCTGCGCGGTGACCTTCTCCGCAGCCATGATGATGTCGCCCTCGTTCTCGCGGTCTTCGTCGTCGAGGATCACCACCATGCGGCCTGCGCGCAGTTCGTCGAGGATGTCGGGGATGCTGTCGAATGCCATGGATGCTTTGCCTGTTAGCGCGCGAAACCGTTTTCGCGCAGGAAGTCTTCGTCGATGCCGTTGCCGCCGCCGACGCCCAGTAATCGCTCGACGTAGCGGGCCACGACATCGACCTCGAGGTTCACCGGGTCACCAGCCTTGCGATCGGCGAATGTGGTGTGTTCCACCGTATGGGGGATAAGGTTCACCCCGAAGCGGTTTCCCGACACTTCGTTCACCGTGAGGCTGGTGCCGTCGATGCAGATCGAGCCCTTCGCCGCGATATAGCGGGCGAGATTGGGCGGAACCTCGAATGTCCACCGCTGCGAACGGCCATCGTGGGTCACTGAAACGACCTTGCCCAGGCCGTCGACATGCCCTGACACCATATGGCCGCCGAGCCGGTCGGCCAGGCGCAGGGCTTTTTCCAGGTTGACCCGGCTGCCTGGGCCAAGCTGGCCCAGGTTGGTGAGCGAGAGCGTTTCGTTGGAGACGTCGGCGGCGAACGATGTCGCGCCGAGCTCGACCGCCGTCAGGCAGACACCGCCAACGGCGATGCTGTCGCCCAGGGCGACATCGTCCATATCCAAGCTGGCAGTGTCGACGGTGAGTCGGACGTCGCCGCCACGACGCTCGATGCGAGCAATGCGGCCGACGGTCTGGATGATTCCGGTGAACATGGCTTACGTCCTGCGGCACGAGGTTGATGAACGTCGGCAAGGCAGGACGCATGCCTCCCGCGGGAGAGACATGGCGTCGTCTTCTTTCATCCGGACTGTGACCGTCGGCCCTGGCTTCGCACCAGGTCTGCTGACCCCGCCTTGCGGCGGGCGCTCGCGGGCTCGCCCCTTGGAAGGGACATACCGCCGGTGGGGAGTTTCGCCCCGCCCTGAAGACATCACCGGTGATGGTACCACTGGGGGGTCAGAGTGAATACTCTGACCCCCCACCATGACGCCGATGCCAGGCGGCGGGTTGGCGCGTTACCGTGCGGGTCGAAGCCGCAGGCGGATATCGCCACCTACCATGGCATGGTCGACGATGCCCAGCTGCCAGCGCCCGGCCATGGTGTCCAGAGCGGGCAGCGCCATCAGCGGCCGCGCGCCGTCGCCCAGCAGCACCGGGGCGATGTAGAGCAGCAGTTCGTCGACGAGCCCCTGCGCAAACAGCGCCCCGCACAGCGTGGCGCCTGCTTCCACGTGCACTTCGTTGCAGTCGCGCGCGACGAGCTGCCCCAGCACCTGGGTAAGGTCCAGATGCCCACCGGACGCCGGCACAGGGATGCATTCAACGCGGGCGAAACGCGCGTCGCCGGCGTCGGCGTCCGCTGCATGCATCATCACCGTGGGCGCCTGGCCATCGAGTACGTGGGCATCTGCGGGCGTGCGCAGGCTTGCGTCCAGCACGACGCGCGTCGGCGGCACCCCCTCGCGGTCACCCGGCAGGCGCGCCGTCAGGCGTGGATTGTCGGCGAGCACCGTGCCACTGCCTGTGAGGATGGCGGAACTGCGCGCGCGCCAGCGCTGGACGTCCTCGCGCGCAGCCTCGCCGGTGATCCATTTCGATTCGCCACTGGCCAGCGCCGTCCGGCCATCGATGCTCATGGCCAGTTTCACCCGCACGAACGGCCTGCCCCGCTCGATGCGACTGAAGAATCCGGCGTTCAATTCCCTGGCCTCCGCGCGCATCAGGCCGCATGCCACCTCGATGCCAGCGTCGCGCAGCCTGGCCATGCCGCGGCCATTGACCTGGTCGAAGGGATCCTCGGCCGCCACCACAACGCGCGCCACGCCCGCGGCAATCAGCGCATCGGCGCAGGGCGGCGTACGGCCATGGTGTGCGCAGGGCTCAAGGGTGACGTAGACGGTGGCGCCGCGCGCCCGCTCGCCAGCCATGCCCAGGGCGAGGACTTCGGCATGGGGGCCACCGGCCTTTCGGTGGAATCCTTCGCCCACCACCACGCCATTGCGCTCGATGACACAACCCACGCGCGGGTTGGGCTGGGTGGTGTAGATGCCGCGCGCGGCGATTTCAAGCGCGCGCGCCATATAGGCGTGGTCGTGTGGCTGGAACATCTACTTGCGCTTGCCGCCGCCCACCAGCGGCAGCGGCAGGGCTTCCATCGCGGGAAGATCGCGCTCGAGCTTCTCGATCTCCTCGCGGAAGGCGTGGACGTCCTCGAACTTGCGATAGACCGAGGCAAACCGGACGTAAGCCACCTGGTCGAGCTTCTTCAGTTCACGCATCACCAGTTCGCCGATCTGCCGTGAGGGCACTTCCCGCTCACCGGTGCGCCGAAGGTCGTCGACGATGGCGCGCACCGCGGCATCGACGTCGTTGCTGGCCACCGGTCGCTTCTGCAGCGCCCGCTCGAAGCTTACGCGTAGCTTGCGTTCGTCGAAGGATTCGCGGCGATGGCCACTCTTGACCACGGCCGGCAGTTTCAGCTCGGCCGTTTCATAGGTATTGAAGCGTTCGCCGCATTGCGGGCACTCACGGCGACGACGCACCGATCCGCCATCGTCAGTCAGGCGCGAATCGATGACGCGGGTATCTTCATGCTGGCAGAACGGACAGTGCATGGCAGGGAAGTAAGTGTCCTTAGCCGTAGACGGGGAAGCGCTTGCATTGCGCGGTAACGGCCTGGCGAACGCGTGCAATGACATCTGCATCAGCCGGGGCATCAAGCACATCGCAGATCCAGCCGGTGAGTTCCACCGTGTCCGCTTCCAGGTAGCCCCGCGTGGTGATGGCAGGCGTGCCCACGCGCAGGCCCGAGGTGACGAACGGCGAACGCGGGTCATTGGGTACGGCGTTCTTGTTCACCGTGATATGCGCCTTGCCCAGCGCAGCTTCGGCATCCTTGCCGGTGGTTTCCAGACCGATCAGGTCGATCAGCATCAAATGGTTCTCGGTGCCGCCGGAAACGACCTTGTAGCCGCGCGCGATAAAGGCGCCTGCCATGGCCTGGGCATTCTTCACCACCTGCTCCTGGTAGGCGCGGAACTCAGGCTCCAGCGCTTCCTTGAACGCCACGGCCTTGGCGGCGATGACGTGCATCAGCGGGCCGCCCTGGATACCGGGGAACACCACCGACTGCAGTTTCTTCTCGATCTCCTCGCCGGCGCCCTGCGCCACGATGATGCCGCCGCGCGGACCGCGCAATGTCTTGTGCGTGGTGGAGGTGACCACGTGCGCATGCGGCAGCGGGCTGGGATACACGCCGGCGGCGACCAGGCCTGCAATGTGCGCCATGTCCACGAAGAGATAGGCACCGACCTTGTCGGCAATGGCGCGGAAGCGCGCCCAGTCCATGATCTGTGAATAGGCTGAGAACCCGGCCACGATCATCTTCGGCTTGTGTTCAACCGCCAGGCGCTCGATCTCGTCGTAATCGACCAGGCCGGTGTCGGGCGAGATGCCGTACTGCACGGCGTTGAAGATCTTGCCCGACAGGTTCACCTTCGCGCCGTGGGTCAGGTGGCCGCCATGGGCCAGGCTCATGCCCAGGATGGTGTCGCCCGGCTGCAACAGGGCGAAGTACACCGCCTGGTTGGCCTGCGAGCCTGAATGCGGCTGTACGTTGGCGTAGTCGCAGTCGAACAGCTGCTTCAGGCGCTCGATCGCGAGCTTCTCGGCGATGTCCACGTACTCGCAGCCGCCGTAGTAGCGCTTGCCCGGGTAGCCCTCGGCGTATTTGTTGGTCAGCACCGAACCCTGGGCCTCCATCACGCGGGGGCTGGCGTAGTTCTCCGAGGCGATCAGCTCGACGTGGTCTTCCTGGCGGCGCGCCTCATGGGCGATGGCCTGGGCCAGTTCGTCGTCATAACCGGCAATGGAGCTGTCCTTCGGGAACATCGTGACCTCGGCAAGGTAAAGAACGAATCCGGGAAAGTGTAGCGCTGACAGGGTTTTGCAGCCACTGCTTGGGAAAGTCCGTGCCACCGGCCCAGTGGCCCGGCCCCGCCCTACAGGTTTTTCCGCGTCGGCCTATAAACC
>NZ_DATHFX010000343.1:0-2336 GCF_035317885.1 Pinirhizobacter sp. | reverse complement strand
GCGGTGAATGCCGGGCACGACCTCAGCCTGGACAACGTCGGCACCTTCAAGACCGCGATCCCGGGTCTTGCCGAAGTGTCCATCGGCCATGCTCTGATCACCGAGTCGCTGTATTCGGGCATGGCCAACGTGGTGCGCCGCTACCTGCAGATCCTGCATTAAAAAACCCCCGCGCAAGGCGGGGGTTTTCCAAAGGTAGTGCTTTGAATCGGTACGAGCGTGCTACTGGCCGCCACCGGTGTTGACGAAACCGATCTTCACCAAGCCCTGGCCCTTCGCATCGGAAAGGACCCTGGCGACTGCCTCGTACTGGGCATTGTCGTCGGCGTCGATCTGCAGTTCCGGCTGGTTGGCCTGCTGGGCGATCACCGCAATCTGGGCCTTCAAACCGGCCTCGTCGACGGGGGTGTCGTTCCAGTAGAGCGAACCGTCCTGCTTGATCTGCAGGTGGATCGGATCAACCGGGTTATCCGGCGGACGCGGGGTGGCACTGGGCTGCGGAAGATCGATCCTGACCTTATGGGAAAGGATTGGCGCCGTGATCATGAAGATGATCAGGAGCACCAGCATCACGTCCACGAGGGGCGTGACGTTGATTTCCGCCATCGGGCCGCTGCTGCTGCCTGTGCTGAATGCCATGGCCGGTTACTCCTTGCTGTTGCCGGTGGTGAGGAAGGCCACGTGCACCATGCCGGCATCCTTGGCAAAGCCCAACACCTTGCGCACCGTCTTGTACTGCGTGGTGCGATCGGCGCGCAGCTGGATTTCCGGCTGCGGGGACTTGTTGGCGGCGACAGCGAACTGATTCTTGAGCTCAGCTTCCGTTACCGGCGCGTCGCCCGAGTACAGCGAACCATCTTCTTTGACCGCGACGTCCATCGGCTCTACCTGGACTTCTTCCTTGACGTTCGGGTTGGCCTTGGGCAGGTCAATCTTGATCCGATGCGTCATCAGCGGCGCCGTGATCATGAAGATGATCAGGAGCACCAGCATCACGTCCACGAGGGGCGTGACGTTGATCTCCGACATGGGGCCGCCGCTGTTGCCCCCGGTGCTCATAGCCATGGGTCAGAACCTCACTTCTTGACGCTGACCGGAGCCGTACCGGCTTCGACACGGGAACCAGTGGCGAAGTAGTCGTGCAGGTCGTGCGCGAACTCGTCGAAACGGGCGTAGGTCAGACGATTGGAGCGGTTGAAGAAGTTATAGGCAAGCACGGCCGGGATGGCGGTGAACAGACCGAAGGCGGTCATGATCAGCGCTTCGCCGACGGGGCCGGCCACTGCCTGCATCGAGGCATCGCCCGACGAGGAGATGCGGATCAGGGCGTGGTAAATACCCCACACCGTACCGAGCAGACCGATGAACGGTGCGGACGCGCCGACCGTTGCCAGCAGGGTGAGGCCACCCTCAAGGCGCAGGCTTTCGCGAGCGACGGCCTGGCGCAGGGCGCGGTCGATGAATTCCGAGCGCGAGAGCGTTTCGGCAAGACGGCCACCAGCAGCAGCCTGGTGATGGGCGACCGCCGAGGCGGCGTCCAGGGCGATCTTGGAGAACGGTTCGCCCTTGGGCTCTTCCTCGAGGGCGCGGATCGCGTCCTGCGTGGAGCTATTGCCCCAGAAGCCCTGGATCACACGTTCGGCGCGGCCACGAACCATGGCGTTGCGAATCGAGTTGGCGATGATGAAATACCAGGAAGAGAAGGACATGATCACCAGCACAACGAAGACGATCCAACCGAGCGGATCGAAGTTGTGGATAAGGTGATCGAAGCCCATGGCCTTCATGGCTTCGGCGTTGGACTGTGCTGCCGGAGCAGCAGAAGCGGAGGTGTCTTGCAACATAACGCTACCCTTGGGAAGTCAAGCGTGAACTGTAGATAGACAAGCGCACTGGAAAGAAGTGCTCAGGTCTGGCTTAGATTGAATGTTACCGGTACGCGAGCATAGCCTTCGACGATCTGACCACCACGCTTGGCCGGATTGAACCTCCAGCGTTGCGCGGCCTGTACCGCGGCCTGGTCCAGCTCGCGGAAACCGCTGGACTTGTCGACCTTCACGTCCTTGGCAGAGCCGTCGACGGCCACCAGCACCAGCAATACGACGGTACCTTCATGACGCTGGCGTACGGCCTGCGGCGGGTACTTGGGCGGATTGCGGCTCTGGTACGACAGGTCCGAACTCGCTTCGATCGCCGCGGGCGGAGCCGGCGGTGCCGGAGGTGCGGGAGGCGGAGCGGGCTGCGGATTGGTCGTCGCTTCCTCAACAGCCGGCGGCGGTGTCGGCGGCGGCGGTGTCGGCGGCGGTTTGATCTGCTGGATGATCTTCGGCGGCGGC
>NZ_DATHFX010000342.1:0-6707 GCF_035317885.1 Pinirhizobacter sp. | reverse complement strand
GTGTTCGAGCGAGGGTAGTTCGTACATGGTGTCGAGCAATACCTGCTCGAGGATGGTGCGCAAGCCGCGGGCGCCCGTCTTGCGCTTCAGGGCCCGACGGGCAATGGCGGCCAGCGCCTCGGGACGGAACTCAAGCTCCGCGCCTTCCATGTCGAACAGCCGCTTGAACTGCTTGGTGACGGCGTTCTTGGGCTCGGTAAGGATCTTCACCAGGGCCGGTTCGTCCAGTTCATCGAGCGTGGCAACCACCGGCAGGCGGCCGACGAACTCGGGGATCAGGCCGAAACGCACCAGATCGGCAGGTTCGACTTCCGACAGCAGCTTGCCGACGTTCTCGGTGCGCTCCTTGCTGCGCACTTCAGCGCCGAAGCCAATGCCCGTGGTGTCCGAACGCTGCTGGATCACGCGCTCGAGACCGGCGAAGGCACCGCCGCAGATGAACAGGATGTTGCGGGTATCGACCTGCAGGAATTCCTGCTGCGGGTGCTTGCGGCCGCCCTGGGGCGGCACCGAGGCCAGGGTGCCCTCGATGAGCTTGAGCAGCGCCTGCTGCACGCCTTCGCCCGACACATCGCGGGTGATCGACGGGTTTTCGCTCTTGCGGGAGATCTTGTCGATTTCGTCGATATAGACGATGCCCGACTGGGCTTTCTCGACATCGTAGTCGCACTTCTGCAGGAGCTTCTGGATGATGTTTTCGACATCCTCGCCCACATAGCCAGCTTCCGTGAGCGTGGTGGCGTCGGCGATGGTGAACGGCACATTGAGCAGGCGAGCCAGGGTTTCAGCCAGCAGCGTCTTGCCCGAACCGGTGGGCCCGATCAACAGGATATTGGACTTGCCCAGCTCGACTTCGTCGGCCTTCTGGCGCGACTCGATGCGCTTGTAGTGGTTGTAGACCGCCACCGACAGGGCTTTCTTCGCGCGCGTCTGCCCGACCACGTACTGGTCGAGGGTTTCCATGATCTCGCGCGGCTTGGGCAGCTGCGTGCGACCGGAGGCGGCTTTTTCCTCGAGTTCTTCGCGGATGATGTCGTTGCAGAGTTCAACGCACTCATCGCAGATGAATACGCTGGGACCGGCAATCAACTTGCGCACTTCATGCTGGCTTTTGCCACAGAAGGAGCAGTAGAGAATCTTGCCGCTGTCGTTGGAACGGCTCTGCCGCTCATCGCTCATGCTGTTGGTCCTGCGTCGGATCGAGGTACGTCTTGAGAATAGCACAGCGTCCCAACCCTGGGACCAGGGTCGGGATGCTGCCTTAAGTCACGGAAATTTAGGCAGATTTAACGGTTTCAACGGTCCGCTTTTCGAGCACGGAGTCGATCAGACCGTAGGTCCGGGCGTCGGCGGCGCTCATGAAACGGTCGCGCTCGGTGTCATTGGCGATTTGCTCGACGGGCTTGCCGGTGTGCTGCGCCAGGATGGCATTGAGCCGCTCGCGCATGGTCAAGATCTCGCGGGCGTGGATCTCGATGTCGGTCGCCTGGCCGGAAATGCCGCCAGCCCAGGGCTGGTGGATCATGATCCGGGAATGCGGCAGGGAGTAGCGCTTGCCCGCCGCACCGGCCGACAGCAGCAGGGCGCCCATGGACGCCGCCTGACCGATGCACATGGTGCTGACATCGGGCTTCAGGAACTGCATGGTGTCGTAGATCGCCAGGCCCGCCGTGACGGAACCGCCGGGGCTGTTGATGTAAAGGTTGATGTCCTTGTCGGGATTTTCCGACTCAAGGAACAGAAGCTGGGCCACCACGACGTTCGCCATGTAGTCGTCGACGGGACCGACCATGAAGATCACGCGCTCCTTCAGCAGGCGCGAGTAGATGTCGTAGGAGCGCTCGCCGCGGGCGGTCTGCTCGACGACGATGGGCACCAGGTTGAGGCTCTGGATGGGGTCCATGGACATGTAAGTGCGCTCCGGTGAGGTTAGTGCCCGAACCCTGAGGCGACGGTTCAGCCGCCGACCGGGCGCATGACCTCGTCGAAGCTCAGGGATTGCTCCGTGGTCTTGGCGTGATCCGCCACCCACTCGGCTACCTGGTCTTCCATCACGCGGTTCTGCAGGCCCGACATAAGCTGGGGATCACCGTTATACAACTCAATGACCTTCTCAGGCTCCTCGTACGTCGAGGCAATGGTGGTAAGCATCTCGGCCATCCGGCTGCGGTCGATGCGGATCTCGTTCTTCCGGGCAATTTCACCCATGAGCAATGCGGCAGCCACGCGCTTGCGGGCTACCGGCTCGGCGGCGGCGACCAGCTCCGCCGGCGGCTCCTGGCCACGCGGCACGCTGCCTGCGGCCATGGAACGGGCCTCGCTCTGGGCCATCAGGTTGGGGACGTCCAGGTTCGGATAGGCGTTGGCGAGTTTTTCGGCCACTTCGGCCTTCAGGCGGCCCATCAGGGTGCCCTTGAGCTCGCGCTCGAGGTTGGCTCGCACTTCCTTGCGGAAGGTTTCGATGTCGCCATCGGCCACGCCGAAGGCCTTGACGAAGTCGTCGTCCACGGCGGGCAGGTTCGGGGCCTGCACCTTGATGATCTTGATGCCCACCTGGGCCTTCTTGCCGGCAAGATCCGTATTGCGGAAATCGGCCGGGAATTCGATCTCGGTATTGGCTTCGTCGCCGGCGCTACGGCCGGTGAGGGCGTCGTCGAGTGCCTTGAACAGGTTGCCCGAGCCCAGCACGCTGCCGGCGCGCTCCAGGCCCTCGGCCGGGAAGCGGTAATCGCCTGCCTGGGCCGAGTACTCGAACATCACGAAGTCGCCCTCAGCCGAGGCACGGGGCACTTCGTCGAAGCTGCGGCGCTGCAGGCGCAGGGTCTCGATCATCTTGTCGATATCGGCATCGCTCACCGCGGCCACCGGACGGCTGATTTCCAGCGCGGCGACGTCGATTTCCGGGAACTCCGGCATGATTTCGAAGGTGGCGGTGTAGGCGATCTCGCCATTTTCGGCGTTGCCGGTAGTCTCGACCGACGGGTTGGCGATCGGACGGAGGTTTTCCTTCTCCACCGCCTCGCGCAGCGTGCTGCCGATCAGCTCGGAAAGCGCCTCGCCGTGGACCTGCGCGCCGAAGCGCTGCTTGATCACGTTCAGCGGCACCTTGCCCGGGCGGAAGCCCTTCAGGCGGACCGTGCGGCCCATTTCCGCAATGCGCGCGCTGACCTGCGACTCAAGGCGATCGGCCGGAAACTTGACCGTGATCTTGCGCTCGAGCTTGCTGACGTTCTCAACCGAAACCTGCATGACGACTCCTGCAAACCACCTGCTTGCGC
Source organism: Pinirhizobacter sp. (assembly GCF_035317885.1). Taxonomy (GTDB): domain Bacteria; phylum Pseudomonadota; class Gammaproteobacteria; order Xanthomonadales; family Rhodanobacteraceae; genus Pinirhizobacter. The sequence continues at coordinate 3,429 of NZ_DATHFX010000342.1, read as the reverse complement.
AGGCGCTAAAGCGGCCCAGGGCCGCCGTGTGTGTATATGAATGAATTCAATCACTTACGTTAAAGTGGCTGTTAAACCACCACGAAGTGACCTCCACCCCAGCCGCTTAGGATATCAAATCCCGTATTTGGCGGGGTATGGGGCGGCATGGCCGCAGGAAAATCCATCACCGGCATTGCGGAAAGACCCGCGCGGAAAACGATGGTGCGAAAGGGGGGACTCGAACCCCCACGGGTTACCCCGTCAGAACCTAAATCTGGTGCGTCTACCAATTCCGCCACTTTCGCATGGGGTTTGAAACGACTAACCACCCTGCCCGTCAGGCCGGTGATTTCGCTGTTTCAGCGCCGCGATTCTAGGGGTGGGGCTGGATGGGCACAAGGATGGAACGAGCGCCGCTATCCGCCCACGGCTTTCAGTACCTGATCGAGAAAGTGCTGGAACAACAAACCTGCAAGGGCGAACGCTCCGCCAAGGATCGCGACGAGCAGAGCTACCAAAGCCCGGAGGACCCAAGCCTTGCTAGCCATGTGGGATAGTCTTTCGTCCATCCGTGCGACCGTGGCATCTATGCGCGCTACGGCGATATCGAGCCGGGATATGGAATGATCCCCTGATCGAATGGTCGGCAGGCAGGCTCAACCTTCGCCAAATTCGCCGATCGGCCATGAAACATGGCACGACATCCCGTGAACCGTGTGCTCGCCCCAGATGCTCACCGATCCTGAAGGCAACATGCCAGGCTCGCATTGCCGGGCATCGAACTGGCGAGTTGCCTCGCTTTGTAGCGACGGGTCGTACTCAAAGGATCCATCATCCAAGTGCCGCAGTACTTGCGTCACGATCACTGGCGTTCCATCCAGTTCATTCAGCTCGACATTTCTGCTGACAAAGTCACCGTCCAGACGGGTTAGCAGCGTGTGCATGGGCGGTTCCTCAGCCAACGTAGTGGCTGGAACTGCCACGGATGTGAGAAGCAGAGCGAAGTGAAATCGTTTCATTGGAGCGTCCCTGCTTGATGGCAAGGACAGGTTAGGTTCGGAGCCTTCCCCAAAATATAGGCGCGGTCTCGCGCCCATGCGGGCGCAGGGCAGAACGAGCAGAGAAATTGCCTACATCGAAACTAACCGCCTCGGCCCATTAAGCACGCAAAGAAAAAGGGACCACGCTTTCGCGTGATCCCTTCTCTTTGTTGGTGGGCCGTCAAGGATTCGAACCTTGGACCAATTGATTAAGAGTCAACTGCTCTACCAACTGAGCTAACGGCCCTTTGAAACATTTTACCAAAATGGGGTGGACGATGGGACTCGAACCCACGACATCCGGAATCACAATCCGGTGCTCTAACCAGCTGAACTACGTCCACCGTAAAACTCTTCGTGTGGCGCGCCCGACAGGAATCGAACCTGCAACCGTCGGCTTAGAAGGCCGATGCTCTATCCGGTTGAGCTACAGGCGCAGACTCTTTACACGGAGCGAACGCTTGGTCGGGGCAGAGGGATTCGAACTCTCGACATCCAGCTCCCAAAGCTGGCGCTCTACCAGGCTGAGCTATACCCCGACATTCGAAACCATCGTTCGCGACCGCGAAACAAGCCTTCAAATGTTAAGGGTACTCACACACCCCGTCAATCCAATCTGCCTGAAACCCGGACACCACATCGAACAACTTTTTACCGATGGCCCTGCTTAGAAGCCACCAACGAGACGAAAACCACTCGCCTCGCCTACCTTGAAAAAATGGTGCGCCCGGAGAGATTCGAACTCCCGACCACCAAGTTCGTAGCCTGGTACTCTATCCAACTGAGCTACGGGCGCACTAAAACGATTTGGTTGACCTGCGCCGTGAGGTGCCGGTCAACCAAGAAGCGGAATTATTCAGGGTTCGACCCGATGCGTCAACACTTTTGGTGAAATTTCTTTGCATCGGTACGGAAACAAAGTGCCTAAACAAAACAGCGACCCAAGGGCCGCCGTTTCCTGATCAGCTTTGCGTGGCGGGCTTGCCCAAGGTGGATCCCGCGTCGCCCTTGGGCGGCGGCGGAGGCGTCGGGCTGGGGCTGTCCTTGCGCTCCCAGTCGGCCGGCGGACCGGGCTCACGGCCATTCATGATGTCGTCGATCTGGCGCGCGTCGATGGTCTCGTACTGCAGGAGGGCATCGGCCATCTTGTGCAGCTTGTCGATGTTGGTGGTGAGCAGTTCCTTGCTTCGCGCGTAGGCGCGGTCAAGGGTATGGCGCACTACTTCGTCGATCTTGCGTGCGGTTTCGTTGGAGACGTTCTTGTGCTGGGTGACCGAACGGCCCAGGAACACTTCGTCTTCGTCCTCGCCGTAGGACATCGGGCCAAGCTCATCGGACAGGCCCCACTTGGTGGCCATGTTGCGCGCCATCTTGGTGGCCCGTTCGATGTCGTTGGACGCGCCCGTGGTGACCTTGTCGGCGCCGAAGATCAGCTCCTCGGCCACGCGGCCGCCGTACAGCGAGCACAACTGCGACTCGATCGCCACGCGGTTCATGCTGTAGCGGTCGCCCTCGGGCAGGTACATGGTGACGCCCAGCGCGCGGCCGCGGGGGATGATCGTAACCTTGTAGACCGGGTCGTGCTCGGGCACCAGGCGGCCGATGATGGCGTGGCCGGCCTCGTGGTAGGCGGTGAGTTTCTTCTCATCGTCGCTCATGGCCATCGAGCGGCGCTCGGTGCCCATCAGGATCTTGTCGCGGGCACGGTCCAGGTGAACCATGCGCACATCGCGGCTGCCTTCGCGCGCGGCGAACAGGGCAGCCTCGTTGACCAGATTGGCGAGGTCGGCGCCGGAGAAGCCCGGCGTGCCGCGGGCGATGGTCATGGCGTCGACGTCGGCCGCGGTGGGCACCTTGCGCATGTGCACCTTCAGGATCTGCTCGCGGCCCTTCACATCCGGCAGGCCCACCACGACCTGGCGGTCGAAGCGGCCCGGACGCAGCAGCGCCGGGTCGAGCACGTCCGGACGGTTGGTGGCGGCGATCACGATGACACCCTCGGTGCCTTCGAAACCGTCCATTTCCACCAGCAACTGGTTGAGCGTTTGCTCGCGCTCGTCGTGGCCGCCGCCCAGGCCTGCGCCACGATGGCGACCCACGGCGTCGATCTCGTCGATGAAGATGATGCACGGCGCGTGCTTCTTGGCCTGCTCGAACATGTCGCGCACACGGCTGGCGCCGACACCCACGAACATCTCGACGAAGTCGGAACCGGAGATGGAGAAGAACGGCACCTTGGCCTCGCCGGCGATCGCCTTGGCAAGGAGGGTTTTACCGGTACCGGGCGGGCCCACCATCAGCACGCCGCGGGGAATCTTGCCGCCGAGCTTCTGGAACTTGCCCGGGTCGCGCAGGAACTCGACCAGCTCGCCTACTTCTTCCTTGGCCTCGTCGCAACCGGCGACAT
>NZ_DATHFX010000341.1:0-4720 GCF_035317885.1 Pinirhizobacter sp. | reverse complement strand
TCATCGTCGCCGTACACAACGGTTCGGAAACTGTAAAGCGCCTCGGGTGAGATCGATAGGGCGCGATTGGCCGCATCGACTTCGGGGGCACCGGACGGCGCAAACCTGATGGCGAACCGATTTTCCACCATCATGCGACTATCTTCCCGGGTCGCTTCGAGTAAGACATCGCGCGACGGGCGCCTGTTGACGACATCGCTATAGATGTCTTGCCGGAACTTTGTTAACTGCGTCTCAAATTGTGTGATGAGTTCGGCTGCGGCTTGACCGTCGGTCGGGAGGAACGCCGGTTGGGAGGGTGCTTCGGCGCGCGACAAGGTGGCGGCTGCAACGCGTGCCATGGAGAACTTCGCCGGTTGGCCGACGTTTTCACTTACGGGAGCCACCGACGCCTCCCGGGCCTGCAACTCGGCCTTGCGGTTTCGAACGATATTGGCAAGGTGATTGACGACCGGACCAGGAGTCTTCGTCGACTTGCCTGGTTGCATGGTTTGTGGGCGATCAATCGCTTCATCGCGGGAAGGCACGCGTTCGACATGGGGAAGGTTGTCGCGGGCCATCGGCTCCCAGACGACAGTGTATGGGTGCATACCCGTGCCCAGACGCTTTGGTATGGCAGCACGATCCAGGCGCTCGGGGGTCTGTGTCTTGTTCGATTCCGAGGCACGTTGTTCAAAGAAAGCCCGGTGCTTGGCGAAGTTCGCCTGATACCGGAGATCAGGCGTTTCAGCCGCTGACCTCGATGTCGTCGGGTTCGTCCCTCTGCCAGGTTCGGATGGAACCGGATGAGGTCCCGGGCGACACACTGGCTGCGGGCCCGCAATGGCTTGACGGACCGAAGCGTCACGCGGGACGTTCGCTACAGCCGACGGGTTCACTTTGCGGGCCACGACCCGATCGAGCTTGGCCTTCGTGTCGCTGGGATCGATCCGGGTGACAGGCGTGTCAAACTTTGCGGCCAGCATGGCCACACTTCCAAATGTCAGGGGCATGGGATACGTCCGTGTATTGAATGCAGCGTGACTAGATCAGGCGATGCGTGCGCGGAGGCGCGTAGTGATTTTCAACAACGAGTTTGGCCGGGGCCGAACGAACGGCGTGGATACCTTGCGATGCGATGCGAAGGGCCTCGTCCGGCCCGCACTCCCTCCGGACACGCGCAACATCTGCACCGATGCGCCGCGCCGCATTACCTCGCACCGAACCATCGAAGAGCTGCGCCGTAGTGGCGAGTTCATCCTGCAGGTCGCGCAGGGCTTTGGCCGTGTGCCGTTGAACGTCGTTTCCCTGCGAAGGCGCGGCGACTTGCTGCGATGCCTGCACCCAACCGGGCGAGGCGCCCATCCCTCTTGCACGCAGGTAGTCCTTTGCCAGGACGGTCGCCTTCTGCACGACCATGTCCGCGTGCTCAGGTGGAATCGACGTACCTGATGCAGGCACACCCGGCTGCGAGGATCGCCGTTCGGCAACAGCACGCTCCCTGCCATCCAGGCTGTTCCGGCGCTGTTCGAGCGAGGGATCGACACCCAACTCCATGGTCAAGGCAGTTCGACCTTCCTCGTGCGAGTGAAGGCGCACGAGCAGCGGCTTACCCGGCGCGTGGCCACTAACCTGGTCGACATGCTGAAAGGCCTTGGCGAAATGCACCTTGCTTGCCACGTATTTCACTGCGTCCCCAATGAGGGAGGCGAGCTTCGCGACGCCCGGAAGGCAGATAACTTGGGTCATGGGAACATCCTGTCGTAGGTGATGCGAGGGCCCGTAGTGCTCGTGAAACTGACGGATGCCGCTCCGAAAATTCGCTAGGCGTCGGGCGCAGAACCGGCGACGATGCGGGGCGGGACAGGCGGACGAACCGTATCCAGGACATCGCGATAAGCGCCGACGCGAAAGAGCTCGGCTCCCACCGACTGAACGAGACCGCGTATGCGAAGCACATCGGGATTGTCCCGCGCATAAGATACTTGCTGGCCCAAGATGCCAGTAGCGGTGTCGTCACCGTTCACGAGGGTCTGGAATCTGTAGAGCGCCTCGTCCGCCGTTGACAGGGCACGATGGCTACCGTCCGATCCGGGCGCGCCGGTTGGCACCGCGAAATGATTCATGATGGCCTGATGCGCAGGCGCCTCGCGCAGTGCAGCGAGGGCTTCATCGTGTCGTCCTTCGTTGTTCAGCACGGCGGCGCGCGTGATCGCATGACGATAGGTGGCAGTGATGTCGCCATCAAACCGAATAAGCGCTTCGAGCAGACCATCGCGTGATGGGTGGCCATGCACGACGTCGGTGTTGGCGTCCAGTTGCACCTTATGCAATTGGTCGTCGGCGCGCGCGATGAGTGCGGTTACGCCGCGAGCGAGGTTCGCCTGCCATCCTGCGTGCAGGATGTCAGGATTGAACGCGGCGTCGTCACCCGCCGCCGCCACTCGTGTCGGGACCAAGGTGGCCAGGCCCGTGGCAAGGATCGTTCCAGCCCGTGCCTTGTCACCGCTTCGAAGCGCCGCATTGGCGTTCTTGACGGTGTCCATGGCAAAGTCGCGCCTTACACCCGCTTCCCGGCGAGCCACGCCGAGCATCACATCCCTGACCCTGGAATAGGAAGGCGGTGATGTGGGAATGGCCGGACGTCCTGACGCGCCGGCGCCAGCCTGACGCACATTCCCCAACTGGGCGCCAACACTCGAACCTTGCGACCTGGTTGATGAGAATACGCGTGGTAATACACGCTGGAGCATGCTGGAAGCAGAAGAAAGAATGGAAGGCACATCGACATCCATGTCGGAGGAAGAATCATCCTAGCCCGCATCCTCCACACCCGCTTCCACGTTTCGCCTAAACCCTACTCAAGCGAATTCTCATCCTCGAACCGCAGGTGCTTCATGCTTCGCCCGTGCCTGCGCACCAGTTTCAGCGCCTCGATGCCGATGCGGATGTGGCGTTCGACATAGTTGGTGGTGACGGCAAGATCGCTCTTCTCCGTCTTGATGCCTTCGGGAATCATCGGCTGGTCGGACACCAGCAGCAGTGCGCCGACGGAGATCGAGTTGGCGAAGCCGGCAGCGAAGATGGTTGCTGTTTCCATGTCCACGGCCATCGAGCGGGTGCGGCGCAGGTATTCCTTGAACGCCTCGTCGTGCTCCCACACCCGGCGGTTGGTGGTGTACACGGTGCCTGTCCAGTAGTCGTGGCCGAGGTCGCGGATCATGGTGGACACCGCGCGCTGCAGCTGGAAGGCCGGCAGCGCCGGCACCTCGGGCAGCAGGTAGTCGTTGGAGGTGCCTTCGCCACGGATGGCGGCGATGGGCAGCACCAGGTCGCCGATGGCGTTCTTTTTCTTCAATCCCCCGCACTTGCCCAGGAACAGTACCGCCTTGGGGCCGATGGCGCTCAGGAGGTCCATCACCGTGGCGGCATTGGGGCTACCCATGCCGAAGTTGATCAGGGTGATGCCGTCGGCCGTGGCGTTGGGCATCGGCCGGTCCCGGCCCTTCACATCCACGCCGTTCCACTCGGCGAAGCGCTCGACGTAGTGTCCAAAGTTGGTGAGGAGGATGTGCTCACCGAATTCCTCGAGCGCAGTCCCGGTGTAGCGCGGCAGCCAGTTGCTGACGATCTCTTGCTTGGTCTTCATGTTTTCCAGCTTTTTCTGGCACCGAACCGATCGGTGCCGGCACCGGCGACGCCACGCCGGCAGGGGCCATTTAATTGTCTCGGGCAGGATACGCCTTGCCCGGCCGGGGCGCGAGGGGGCTGGGGGTCAGAGTAATTACTCTGACCCCGTGGCGACATGCGCGGCGATGCCCGGGATCGCACGTTTCCGGCGTCGGGCGTGCTACCGTTCGCTCGAACGCGCCAGGGCTTCGAGTCGGGGGACACCATGCGAATCGGCGTAGCGATCGACGCGGCCTGCGACCTGCCGCGGGACTTCATCGAAAGGAACCACATCACGGTGTTGCCGATCACCATCAAGGTGGACGGCCAGACCTTCCTGGACGACAGGAACGCCGCCGAAACCCAGCGTTTCATCGACCAGAACATGGGTAGCCGCGCCCACGACGCAGAAACCGAACCCAGCAGCGTAGAGCACGTGCAGCGGGTGTTCCTGGACAGGATGGTGGTGGATTTCGACTGCGTGATCTGCCTGACCATCACCGCCACGCGCAGCCCGATCTACGACAATGTGATCCGCGCCAGCTTCGCCATCCTCAAGCACTATCGCCCCATCCGAGAAGCGGCGGGCAACCGCCAGCCGTTCCTGATGCGCGTGGTGGATACCCGGAATATCTTCGCCGGCGCCGCGGCGCCGGTGGTGGAAGCGGTTCGGATGATCGCCGCGGGCGAATCGCCGCAGCAGATGCGCGAGCGTGCGGCGCACATCTCCAACAACGCCTACGGGTACATGCTGCCGCGCGACCTTTACTACCTGCGTGCGCGGGCCAAGAAAAAGGGTGACCGCAGCGTCAGCATGTTCAGTGCCATGCTGGGATCGGCGCTGGATATCAAGCCGCTGCTGCGTTGCTACCGGGGTGAAACCGGCCCGGTGGGCAAGATCCGCGGCTTCGAGCACGGCGCGCAAACGCTTTTCGAATACGCCGCCAAGCGCGTGCAGGCAGGCCTGCTGGTGCCGGCGATGAGCCTGTCCTACGGGGGCGAGCTGGATGTGATGCGCAACCTTCCCGGCTACGAGATTTTGCTCAAGACCTGCGAGGGTGCCGGCGTGGAG
>NZ_DATHFX010000340.1:0-6789 GCF_035317885.1 Pinirhizobacter sp. | reverse complement strand
ACATGTATCGCAAGGCTTCCTCGCCGTCACTGGCCACGTCACAGGCGAACCCCAGCATGCGCAATTCCCGCACCAGCAGACGCTGGATCAGCGGCTGGTCGTCCACCACCATCACCAGGCGCCCTTCGCCAAGGGCAACTTCGCGCGATGGTGCCGGACGCGTCATGCGAACGCCTTCACCATCCTCCGCCTGGACATGTCCCTCGAGCACCTGCAGCGCGCGTCGAAGGGTGGCAAGCCTGGGCGGCCATGCCGGCAGCGTCGCCGTGCGCCCGGCGCCGGCCAGCTGCAACTGCGCATCGGCGGGGCGCGATGGATCGATGATCAGGGTAACCACGACACCGGCCGCCTGCGCGCCGTCTTCCGCGTGCAGCCCGGCGAATTGAAGATACGAAGCTACGCACTCGGCCAGCATGGGATCCTCCAGCTCCAGCCGAAACCTGCGTGGATCGGTGGCAGGCAGGATCGCTTCGACGGCGGCCTCGAAGGCGAACTCAAATCGCGTTCCCGCCCCGACGATGCTCGCCAGGGTTATACGGGCGTCCATCAATGTGGCGATGCGGCTGACGATGGCCAGGCCCAGTCCCGTGCCGCCGAAGCGGCGCTGGGTCGAGGCATCTTCCTGGGTGAAGGGTTCGAATATCTCCGCCTTGCGCTCCGTCGCAATGCCCACGCCGGTGTCCTGTACGACGATGGCCAGGTGCTGGGTGTCGGTCCCGCCGCCGGCCCAGGCAAGGTGCATGCGCACGAACCCACGCTGGGTAAACCTCACCGCATTGCCAGCAAGGTTGAACAATACCTGGCGCAAGCGCGCCGGATCACCCACCAGGCGCGCGCCGACACGGGCGTCGACGCTGGCATACAACAACAGGCCCTTGGCGCGTGCCGTGGCACCCAGGAGGCCGGCCACGTCATCGAACAGTGGCCGCACATCGAACGCCACCGCTTCCAGTGGCATCTGGCCGGCCTCGAAACGGGAGAAATCGAGCAGGTCGTCGATGATGCGCAGGAGGCCGTCGCCCGATTCGCGCATCACGCCAGCCATGTCGCGCTGGTCATCGTCCAACGATGTGCGTTCGAGCAGGTCCAGCATGCCCAGGGAGCTGGTCATCGGTGTGCGGATCTCATGGCTCATCATGGCCAGGAATTGTGCCTTCGAACGCGTGGCGTCCTCAGCCATGGCGCGGGCACGCTGCTCAGCCTCCACCGCGCGTCGCAGCTGCCGGTTGGCACGCAGCACGAAGATCACCACCAACACGCCCACCAGCAGGATCGGTACGCCGATCATTGCGATGTCGGCCCATGGCGTGGCATAGCTGTAGGTCGTGCGCATCCAGCGCGCACGGATCGCCTGGCTTCGCGCCGCGCTTACATCGCCAAGGACGCGGTCGATCAGGGGCACCAGCTGCGCCTGCGAAGGCACCACGCCGATGTGGACGCTCATGGTGATGCCCGAAGGACCGAGCACGCGCAGCTGGCCGGCGTAGTTGGCCTCGATGTGCTGCGATAACACCGATACCGTATCAACCACGGCATCCACGCGTCGTTCGGCCAGCGCGTGCAGTGCGTCATCGGTGTAGGGGAAGCTCACCACCTGGAGCGAGGGGACGCTACTGTGCAGGCGGGTGGCGATATCGAACGGCCGGTCGACCACCGCCACGCGCATACCGCGGAGGTCTTCCAGGCCCGACACGGGCTTGGCGTCGTTTCGCCCGACCACCACCAGTGGGGCGACTTCGTAGGCCCGGCTAAGCACCAGCCCGGCCGACAGGGGATTGTCGCGCGCCACGCCCACCAGCATCTGCACCTTGCCATCGGCGATCGCCTGCCGCGCCTCGGCCACCGTATCGACGTTGACGCGGCGCGTACGCAGGCCCAGGGCGCGGTTGAGTTCGGCGATATAGTCGGAGGCGACGCCCACGGGCACGCCGTTGCGGTCCATGTAGCTCATCGGCGCCCAGTCCGAATCGATGCCGGCACCGAGCACCGGTAGCGACTGCAGGAACTGGCGTTCGGCGGCACTGAGTGGCGTGGCCAGGCCCGCATCTTCGCTGGGCTCGAACACGGCCACCCAGCGCCCGGCGACGCGGCCCCTTGCCTCGTCGCCAAGCGCGTCGATGCGTGCCTGGAGTGCCGCTTCCAGGGGCTTGGCCCCACTTCCATAGGCGAAACCGTAACGTGCCAACGGCAGTGTGCTACGGCCGGTGTATTGCAGTTTGCCGGTGGCGACAAGGCGGTCGAGCTCGCGCACGGCCAGCAACGGGTTGGCCAGGTACACGTCGGCATGCCCCTGCACCACGGCGTCAAGCGCGGAGGGATCTTCCGGCACTCGCAACAGCGTCGCGTTCGGCAACGCCGCGACGATGATTTCCTCCGCGGGGCTCCCTGCCACGACGGCGATCCGGGCGCCCGCCAGCGCCGTGTCGTCGACGAAGCGCGAATCGCCATTGCGGACCACGCGCACGGGCGAGGCTGCAAGATAAGGCGCGCCGAAGTTGATGCAACGCATGGCGGCGGGCGTTGAGATCATCTCCGGGGCAATATCCACCGTGCCCTTGCACAAGGCATCGAGCAAGGCCTGGCGCGAATCGAACAGCACCGGCTGCCACGATACCCCCATCGATGGCAGGATCTGCTCCAGGAAATCGGCACCCACGCCCAGCAGGCGGCCGTTTTCCACTATTTGCATGGGCGGCACGCCGGTGCTCAGCGCGCCCACCCGCACCACCGGGTGCGCGCGAGCCCAGGCCGCATCCAGCCCTGAAGTGGCCTGCGCGTGCGCATGCGAGCCGAGGCCCATGGCCAGCACGGCAACCAGGTCGGCCACGAAGGCCGCCATCGAACGACGCTTGTCCATGGGATCCTTTCCCTGCCATCCAACAGGTACCAATGATCGCCGGACTGTCGCTCTGAAGCCAGCTATAATACGCAGTTGACTGGCGCAAGGGCGCCGCAGGAACTTTCCCTCCCATGGTCGCACTGGCAACCGAGCACGTCATCGACGTGCATCACTGGAACGATTCGCTCTTCAGTTTCCGCACGACCCGCGACCCGGGCTTTCGCTTCGAGAGCGGGCATTTCGTCATGATCGGCCTGGAAGTGGATGGCCGGCCGTTGATGCGCGCCTATTCGATAGCAAGCGCCCACTACGAGGAACACCTGGAGTTCTTCTCGATCAAGGTGCCGGACGGTCCGCTTACCTCGCGACTGCAACATCTCAAGCCCGGCGATCCGGTGATCGTGTCGCGCAAGCCCACCGGCACGCTTGTGCTCAACGACCTGAAGCCCGGCAGGCGGCTTTACCTGCTGGGCACGGGCACGGGCCTGGCACCCTTCCTGTCGATCGTGCGCGACCCGGAAACCTACGAACGCTTCGAGCATGTGGTGCTGGCCCATGGCGTTCGCAACATCGCAGACCTTGCCTATGCCCACTACCTCGAGCACGAACTGCCCGCCCACGACTACCTGGGCGATCTGGTGCGCGGGAAACTCATCTACTATCCCTCGGTCACGCGCGAGCCCTTCCGCAACCGCGGGCGCATTACCGATGCCATTGCCGACGGCGACATGGCGCGCGTGACGGGCCTGCCGCTGCTGGACCCCGTTCATGACCGCGTGATGCTATGCGGCAGCCCGGCGATGCTCGAGGACACCTGCGCCCTGCTCGATGGGCGCGGCTTCCACGCCTCGCCACGCACGCGGGAGCCGGGCGACTACGTGATCGAGCGTGCCTTCGTCGAGAAGTAATGCTTAGCCTACGGCGGACTAACGCCGGACCCGGCCCTGGCCTTCGTTGTCCCAGTAGCCGAAGAGCTTGCGCGCGACCAGCTTGTACAGGCGCTTGGCCGTCTGTCGCCACACCCTCGCATGCATCGCTGGTGTGGCAAGGATGTGCAGTTCACGGCGGGTAAGCAATTCCGGCACATAGGTGCGCTTGTGCTTGAGCAGGTGCCGGATGTCCTCGCGTGCCAGCAAGCGGAACAGCCGGCCGCGCCGACGACGCGTGAAGGCCAACTGGAAGTCCACCATCGCAGGCGTGCCATCGTCGCGTACCAGCCAGTTGGGCTCCTTGGCCAGGTCGTTGTGCACCACGCCGCGGCGGTGCAGCGAGGCCAGCAGGCGCCGGGCCTGGCGGAAATAGGCCCGGTTGCGCGGCTGGGCCTGTTGCATCGGGGCACCGGCCATGAAGCTCCGCTCGAGCACCCGGCCATCGAAGCGCAGCAGCCGCGGCACTCCGTCAATGCCCTCGAGGCGTTCGAGCGCCCTGGCCTCGCGCGCGGCCGCGCTCCGGGCGAAGCGGCGAGCCCACCAGCGGGCCGCGGCAATATCACGGACGATCAACATCACACCGCCGCGGCGGTGGCATTCGATCCGGCCCAGTTCATCGGCCTTGAGCAAGATGATCTCGTCCTTTTCCACTACATTCCTTCGCAAGTCACGCAACGTCGGGTAACGTGTCACACCATCAAGGGAGAAGGAACAGATGATGCAACGTTGGCTGGCCGTGCCGGCATCCTGCGCGGTGCTTGCCGCCTGCCAGGGCGGCCATGTACCGGGAGAAGCTGCGTCGACGCCTTCGGCCGCGCAGCATACCCAATACAGCGAGCCCACCCTTTACACCATCGAGGCTCGCCTGCCCAAGCTCAAGCCTGACTGGAGCCCGCTGCGGCAGGGCCTCGAGGCTTATGTAGCGCAGAAAAAGACCAATTTCCTCGCCGGATTGAAGCAACCCGGCGCGCGCGAGCAGGCCCATCAGCTGCCCTGGGACCTCGATCTCGACATCGAGGTGCTGGGCCAGACCGGACGCCTGGTGAGCGTACAGGCGCAAGGGTCGTCCTTCACCGGGGGCGCTCATCCCAGCCCGATCCTCGATACCTTCACCTACGACACACAGGCCCGGCGGCTGGTGTCGCTCGATGATCTCTTCACCGACGCGGCCGCCGCCGAATCGGCGCTGGCTGCGGAGGCGCGGCGGCAACTGTTGACGCGCCTGGACGACAACGCACCGCTGGCGTCCAGTGCGGAAGCGATCAACGACGGTACGCAACCGGGGCAGCATCACTTCGACGTCTTCACCCTTTCACCAGGCCACGATGGCCGTGCGAGCAGCCTCACCATCCTATTCCCGCCCTACCAGATAACGGCCTATGTCGCCGGTACACAGGCGGTAGACGTACCCGTCCGCATCTTCGCCCCATAGCTCAAACCGGACTATCGGGACAGCTTCGCCACGCCATGATCGACATCGTCCTATACGTGGTGGCGGCACTGCTGATGGTGGCGGGCGTGGCGGGAGCCATCCTGCCGGCGCTTCCCGGCATCCCGCTGATCTTCGCCGGCATCTGGCTGGCCGCCGGTGTCGACCATTACCGGCACCTTGGCCTCTGGTGGCTGGTGGCCATCGCCGTGGCCGGCGCCATCGGCATGGCCATGGACTTCATCGCCGGGCTCCTGGGCGCGCGCAGCGTCGGCGCCAGTGGCCGCGCGCTGTGGGGAGCGGCTATCGGCACGCTGGTGGGCATGTTCTTCGGCCTGCCCGGGCTGTTGCTGGGGCCGTTCATCGGCGCATTGCTCGGGGAACTGGCCTCGGGCACCAGCGTGCTGCGTTCGGCACACGTGGGCTTGAGTACCTGGTTCGGTATGCTGGTGGGCACGCTGGTGAAGCTGGTGATGTCCTTCGTGATGCTGGGGATGTTCGCCTTCGCCTTCGTGTTCGGCTGAACGCCTAGCCCGCGGGTGCGTCGGGCAATACATAGAGCAGCACGGCCAGGTAGTGCAGCACGCTGCCGGCCAACACGAAGAAATGCCAGACGGAGTGGTGATAGGGAAGCCTGCGGGCCAGGTAGAACGGCACGCCCGCCGTGTAGGCCACCCCTCCGGCAATCAGCAGCACCATGCCGCCGGTGGAAAGGCTCTCGCTCAACGGCTTGAAGGCGATCATCGCCACCCAGCCCATGGCCACGTAAAGGAACACTGCCGCCTTGCGGTAGCGCTTGAGCAGGCCCATTTCCAGCATGCTGCCGATGATGGCCAGGGCCCAGATGGTGCCGAAGAGACTCCAGCCCCAGATGCCCGGCAGGGCCAGCAGGGTGAACGGCGTGTAGGTGCCTGCGATCAACAGGAAGATGGCAATGTGGTCGAGCGTGCGCAGCACGCGCCTGGCCACCGCGCCGTGTATGGCGTGGTAGAGGGTGGATGTGGTGTAGAGCAGGATCAGCGTGCTGCCGAACACTGCGCTTGCCACCACCGCGCGCGCATCGCCAAACCGCGCCGCGAACGCCACCAGTACCGCAAGTCCGACGATGCTGAGCACGATGCCGATGCCGTGGATCAGGCTGCTGGCGACTTCGTCGCCGCGTCGATAGACGGGAGGGGCAACGCTTTCCTGGAGATTCATGCGCAACGTGAGGTGGCGCGCCAGGGTCGAGCGCATCGATAGAGGGTCACCCCCAGGCCTGGCTTTTGCAACCCCCAGCGAGCGGTGGCATTGTGTCGTCGGACGCCCTGCATGTACGGAAGCCGACACAGACAATGAAGACCGAGCTCCTGCTCCACGTGGCCCGCCTGCCCCTCCAGGGGGCGGCGATCGCTGCCGCCGTGGCCCTGGCCCAGCGCATGCAGGCGAGGCTGGACGCCTTGTTCGTGGTGGACATGCTGCCTGCCGCCTTCACGCTTCCCGAGGCCATGCCGTTACAGATGGACTCGGTGCGCCAGCGTGCCGACGAAGCCCGCGCGGCCAGCGGGGCATTCGATGCCGTGCTGGCCCAGGCAGGTCTTGTCGGCCGGTGG
>NZ_DATHFX010000339.1:0-15085 GCF_035317885.1 Pinirhizobacter sp. | reverse complement strand
GAAAAGCGCCCATGAATTTCCGTCGACAGAGCATCTTGAGCATCGCCCTCGTCACCGCGCTAGGCGCCGCCGCACTGCCGGCAGCAGCCCAGCAGCCGCAGGCACAACCAGGCGCCCAAAAGGCGCCGTCAGCCGATGCCGACTTCGTGCGCGATGCCAGCGCCGCGGGCCTGGGCGAGATCGCCCTCAGCCAAATCGCCTCGGAGAAGGCCACCAGCGACGACGTGAAGAATTTCGCCGGCACCATGATCACCGACCACACCGCCGCCAACCAGAAGCTCTCCGCCATCGCCCAGGGCAAGGGCATCGCGGTATCCACCGAGCCGATGAAGGCGCAGGCCGCCGCGGCCAACAGCCTGAAGCAGTCGCAGGGCACCCAGTTCGATGCGAAGTACATCTCGCTGATGAAGAAGGACCACGCCAAGGCGATCGAGCTGTTCAAGAAGGAAGCCGCTTCCGGCCAGGATCCGGAACTGAAGGCCTTCGCCGCCGAGACCCTGCCGACCATCGAGCACCACGCCGACATGGCAGCGAAACTGACGCCGGGGATGAAGGGATAGGCCCATCCGCAACACTACGAAAAAAGCCCGCTTTCGCGGGCTTTTTTTCTGGAACGTGGTGCGCCCGGAGGGATTCGAACCCCCGACCAATGGCTTCGGAAGCCACTACTCTATCCGGCTGAGCTACGGGCGCGTGGCCGGCGATTGTAGCCGATCAGGGGGCCGGCGAGCTACGGCAGGGAAACCTGGCTGCCCCGAATGAAAGCCTGCAACAAAAAAGCCCCGGCAGATGCCGGGGCTTTAGGGTGAAACACGTAGGCGTTTTACTTCTTGGCTTTCAGCAACTCGCTCAGCCAATCCGCCCGGCTGGTGTCACGCTCCAGATGCGGATACACCAGGCCACCGGTGTAATCGACGCGGATGGTCTTGTAGCTGTCGAAGTTCTTCACCAGCAGGTCGAACGGCTGCTTGGCTTTCACGGCGTCCTTGATGGCGTCGCCTGAGAATTCCTTGCCATTCACGGCGGTGATCGTCATGCCCGGGGAGATGCCTGCGTTGAAGGCAGGGCTATCCCACAGCACATCACCGATTTCGCCCTTGGCCGACAGCGACAGGCCCACGGAGTAGGTAAGGTCCACCGACTTCCGGCGCATTTCGGCGGCCTTCACCGCTTCCGACGGCTTGTCGTTGTAGACCAGCTTCCAGCCCGAACGGGCGATGCCATCGATCGGGCCCTTGTGGCCGTCCAGGCGTTCGCGCAGGTACGGCGCCCAGTCGTAGGCGACCACGCCGTTGAGCGTCTTGACCACGTCGTCGAAGGTATACGGGGCCACCTTGTAGCTGCCGTCGTCGATGCCGTAGAAGGCCTTGGCGAAATCGTCCAGGGACTTGCGGTTCTTGGTGAGCTCGCGGATGCGGGTATCGACGTCCAGCCAGATCATCTGCCCGGCGGAGTAGTAATCCTCGCTCATCTGGTAGTTGCGGTACGACAGCGGCCGGCGCTGGGCGATGGTCGGGTCGTTGGTGGTGTCCTGCACATTGCGCCAGGCCAGGCCCGGGCGGCCGCGATCGTAGCTGGCGGCAACCATGGCCCACACATCCTTGGACTGATCCTGGGTCATCAGGCCCGAGCGCGCGGCGATCACCTGGCCGTAGAACTGGGTCTGGCCTTCGTACACCCACAACAGGGTGTCACCCATCGGCACGTTGAAGTTCGGCGTGGCCAGGTCCGCGCCACGGCGGAACTTGCCATCCCACGAGTGATTGAATTCGTGCGACAGCAGGTCGCGACCGAGCCAGTTCTTCTCCCACTCGGTGAAGTATCCCGGCGAGCCTGAATTTTCGCTGGAGCGGTGATGCTCAAGGCCGATGCCACCGAGCTTCTCGGTCAGGGCAAGCAGGTAGTCGTAATGATCGAAATGACGCGCACCGTACAGGCGATCCATCTGCTTGACGATGTTGCGGTGTATCTCCAACTGCTCGGGCTTGATCTCCAGCGATTTCGGATCGTCCGCCACGATGTTCAGGTGCACCGGCGAGCGGCCGTTGGGATCAAGGTCAACGCGCTTGAAGTACTTGCCGGCGAAGATCGGCGAGTCGACCAGGTCGTCGTAGTTGATTGTCTTGAAGTTGACGGTGTCACCGTCCTTGCTGGCCACTTCCAGCGCGGAACCGAACTGCCAGCCGGTGGGCAGCTTGACGCTGGCATCCACGTTGATGCGGTTGGCGTAGTAGCCGGCCGGGTACAGGGTGACGCCGTTCCACTGCACGTTGACGATTTCGGGTGTCATCTGCACGCGGCCCTGGCGCGTGGACTGAGGCGTGAGCTGCTGGAACTCCAGGTCCACGCTGGAAGCGCCGGCGGGTACGTCGAAGTGGAAGGCATAGACGTCGTACACGTCGCGCGTCCATTCCACCTTCTGGCCGTTGGCCTTCACCACGAGGCCGGCGAACTGGTCGATCGGGCCGGAGGGTGAGTGGTGGCCGGGCAGCCACTGCGGGAACAACAGGGTCATCGGGCCAGGCTGGGCCGGGATGGTTTCCTTGACGCGGAAGATCCGGCGGTCGAGATCGGTGGCGTCTACAACGACCTTGATCGTGCCGTTGAACGCGGTGTCCTGCGGCGGGGCGACGTCGGCGTGGCTCGCGGTGGCACCCAGGCCAACCAGGGCAACAAGCAGGGCGGAAGCAAGGGGGGTGGCTTTCACTCGTATCTCCGGACAAGGGGACGGCCTGGCCTCATTCCATGGGCCAAGTCGGGGGAAAAAAGGACAGGCGACGCTTCCCGGGCGCCGTCGCAACCCCTTGATCCTAGCCTCGGGCGCAGGCCCAGCCCCATGCCAGAGGTCATGCGTGACCTCGAAATGCCTGCCATGACTAGTATTTGCGCACCGTTCGCATAAACTCGCAGCGCGCCGCATCGCGGTGCACGCCGGGCGAGACCGCCGGGTGGGGGAAATTCAATTCAAGGAAAAATCATGCGCAAGATGCTCATGTGCGCGGCCGTGGCCGCGTCGCTGGCAGGCTTTAGCCATGCCAGCAAGGCTTTCGACGCGAACAGCGGGGCCTTCGTCAGTGGAACGGCAGGACAATCGAAGTATCACGGCAGCGGTTTCGACGACAACTCCGACACGGGCGCAGCCATCTATGTGGGCTACCGCTGGAGTCCCGAGCAGCGCTTCTGGATCGGCCCGGAGTTGGGTTTCGTGGACCTGGGCAAGGTAAGCCAGCACGAGAATTTCAACTACCCCGGCGGCCTCTACGACAACTACCGCTACCGCGCGAAATCGCGTGCCACGCTGCTGGGCGTGAACATGAAGTGGGACCTTGGCGAGCAGATGTACCTGGTGGTGCATGGCGGCGTCGATGAAGCACGGACCACGTTCACCCTGGACGAAGACACCAACATATTCGACGATCCGTACCACGAGAGCAGCCACGTGTCGAAGAACAGCTGGTATGCCGGCGCTACGCTCGGCTACAACTTCAATCGCAACTTCGGCTTGGGCGTGTCGTACGACAACTACAACGTGCGTACCGCCAGCACGGGCAGTGAAAACCGCGCCAATGCGTCGGTTATCGGCGTCACGGCGGAAGTCCGCTTCTGATTCCGGATGCCAGGCGCATGGGAAAACGGCCGCTTTCGCGGCCGTTTTCTTCTTAGCGGTTGAGCTTGCTGTGCCTGATGCCGTAGGCGAAATACACGATCAGGCCCAGCGCCATCCAGATGATGAAGCGCTCGAAGGTGATCCACGGCAGGCCGTAGATAAGCGCCAGGGAAAACAGGATGCCCAGCGGCGCCACGAACCACACGGCCGGTGTGCGGAAGTTGCGCCTGAGCTCGGGCTTGCGCACGCGCAGCACCATCACCGAGGCGCAGATCAGGATGAACGCACTCAAGGTGCCGATGTTCACCAGTTCCGCCACCTCGCCGATCGGCAGCAGGCCGGCGACGATCGCGGTGAAAACGCCAAGGATCATGGTGGGACGGGCCGGCGTGCCGTAGCGCGGGTGCACGTGGGCGAACCAGGCCGGAAGCAGGCCATCGCGGGACAGCGCGAACCAGATGCGCGCCGCGCCCAGCATGAAAGCGAACAGCACGCTGATCACGCCCACTACCGCGGCGAAGGCGATCACATTGGACAGCCAGTGCAGGCCAATGGCGTTGAAGGCATCGGACACCGAGGCCTCGCCGCCCAGTTGCGAGTAATGCACCACGCCCGTCAGTACCAGTGACACGGCGATGTACAGCGCCATGGCCACGGCCAGCGACAGCAGCACCGCGCGCGGAAGGTCGCGCTGCGGGTTCTTGGCTTCTTCAGCGGCCGTGGTGAGCGTGTCGTAGCCGAAGACGGCGAAGAACACCACCGATGCGCCGGTGAGTACGCCCGACCAACCGAAGTGCCCTGCCCCCGTGGCGTCGAGCACGCGCTCAGGCACGAAGGGATGCCAGTTGGCGGTGTTGATGTAGAACACGCCCACGCCGATCACCAGCATCACGCCGATCACCTTGATGGCAACGATGATCGTGTTGAAGCGGGCGCCCCATTCGGTGCGTACCGACAGCAGCACGGCCACGGCCAGGCTGATGCCCGCGGCGATCACGTTGAACCGGTGGCCGTCGCTGGGGCCTGCCACCGGATGTGCGCTATGCCAGCCCACCGTGCCCATGGCCTGCTGCACGAAGTACGACATGGTGTCTGCGCTCATGCTCTTCTGCGCCCACACCGGCAGGACCACGCCGAACAGCGACTGCAGCAGCACTTGCACGTAGCCGGACCAGCCGATGGCCACCACGGCCACCACCAGGGCGTATTCGAGCAGGAGGTCCCAGCCGATGATCCAGGCCGCGCCCTCGCCGAGCACCGCGTAGCCGTACGTGTAGGCACTGCCGGTGACCGGGATCAACCCTGCGAATTCCGCGTAACACAGCGCGGCGCAGGCGCTGCCGAAGCCGGCGATGATGAAGCTCAGCGCCACCGCGGGGCCGGCGTTGAGGGCCGCCTGCTGGCCGGCGAGCACGAAGATGCCCACGCCGATGATGCCGCCGATGCCGATGGCGGTGAGCTGCCAAAGGCCAAGCACGCGGCGGAAATCGCGGCGCTGGCCAACTTCCGCTTGCAGCTGTTCCACCGTCTTGTGGCGGAGGATCCGGTTCATCAGGGTCATGGGCGCTTCCAAGTGGTCCGGCCGCGATCATAGCGAATGGCGGCCGGCTGTCGGCCGGATCCGACGACGACGCCGGCTTTTTACGACGGTTACGAGAGGCTTGGGCGATGCCTGGGCAGGCAAAGCCATGCCGCGCTCAACGCAGCCACCAGGCTTGCCACCGCCACCCAGGGCATGGGCAAGGCGTCCACGCCGAACCAGCGCCGCACCGCCAGCACGAAGGCCACGGTACCCGCCAGACGCAGCCCTTCCAGCCAGGGCGCCGTTCGATGGCCGTCGAACAGGGCGCCCAATACGCAAAGGCTCGCCATCAGGTAGGCGGCGTAACCGGCGAGCGTACCCAGCGATGCCGTGGGCGCCAGTTGCAGGAAATGCACGGCCAGCCCCAGCAACACGGCGAACTGGGCCAGCGCGTACCAGGCCAGGTACGGCGCAATCGGCGGATCGTAGAGTTCGCGGCGGATCTCGAACCCAGCCTTCGGGTAGCGCGCGGCCACATCCGCCGGCCGCCAGCCGGGCGGGCGCAGCCATACCTGCAGTTTGTCCCGCCAGCGCCGGGCATGCCAGGCATCTTGCGCGGTGGCCCAGTAAACCTCGGCGTTCGCCCAAAGCGGATTGAAGCTGCGCAGCGGCGAGCGCGTGCCGTACACCGGCGGGTCGCGGTCGTCTTCTTCGATGAAGCTTCCGAACAGGCGGTCCCAGAGGATCAGGATGCCGCCGTAGTTTCGATCCAGGTAGCGGTCGTTCACCGCGTGGTGGGCGCGGTGGTTGGAGGGTGAGGCGAACACGCGGTCGAACCAGCCGAGCTTGCGGATCTGCCCGGTATGGATCCAGAACTGGTACAGCAGGTCGATCAGCGCCACCACCACGAACACTTCCACCGGCACGCCCAGGATGGCCAGCGGCAGGTAGAACAGCCAGCCCAGCAGGAAGCCCGAACCGGTCTGCCTGAGCGCGGTGGAAAGGTTGTACTGCTCGCTCTGGTGGTGCACCACGTGCGCGGCCCACAGGATATTCACCTCGTGCCCGGCGCGGTGCAGCCAGTAGTAAAGGAAGTCGTAGGCCAGCAACGCTCCCACCCATACCAGCACGTTGTCGCCGGGCAAGTGGAGCAATGCGGCGTGGTTGTAGACCCACGCGTAAACGCCAATGGTGAAAAGCTTGGTGAACACACCCACGATCTGCGACATCACCCCAAGGCCGAGGCTGGCCACGGTATCGTTGCCACGATAGGCCACCTCGCCCCGATGCCGCGCCACCAGCCATTCGATGGCGATCAGCAGGAAGAACACCGGCGTTGCCAGGCTGATGATGGCTTCCTGCGTATTCATCGCGCGGCGCGCCCGTCCACGGCCTTGCGCCCGAGCGCCGGGTCGTCGGTGAAGAAGGCATCGATGCCGGCAGCCAGGAACCTGCGCATTTCGGTGATCGAGCCTTCGTCGTGGCGGGCGGCATCGGTGCCTGGCCCGCGCAGATCCTTCGGCAGGAAATGATTCTCCGGCCGGAAGGTATAAGGATGCACTTCAAGCCCCACGCGGTGCGCATCGTCGATCAAGGCCGTGGGCTTGCTTAAGGTTCCGTTGGCGTCCAGGGGAATCAGGCTGCGGATGGACGGGCCGATGGCGTCGGCATACTCGCGCACGGTGGCAAGGCCCGCCGGTGTCATCATCGCCGCATAGGTAAGGCTGCCGCCGCGCGCGGCTTCATCCCATGGCTTCTCATCGCCGGCATCCATCAGCTGCAGCAAACGCACGTTGGGGTGGGTTTTCCCAAGCTTGCCACGCAGGTACCGCAAGTTTTCCACCTCGAAGCTCTGGATCTCCACCGGAGCGACTCGCGTGTACGCGTGCGCATCGATCGCGGCAAGCACCTTGTCTTCCATCGGCAGCTTCAACTGCGCGAAGTAGGTTGAATGCTTGATCTCGGGAATAATGCCGATGGGCCGGCCAAGCGTGGCGGCCTCTGCGGCGACGAAGTCGATGATCTCGTCGAAGGTGACCAGCTGGAACTGTCCGTCGAAGGTAGTACCGCGCAGCTCCGGCAGGCGCTCGCGCGCACGCAGGGTCTTCAGTTCCGCCAGGGTGAAGTCTTCGGTGAACCAGCCGGTCCCGGGCTTCCCGTCGACGATCTTGGTGGTTTTCCGCGAGGCGAATTCGGCATGCAAGGCAATGTCCGTGGTGCCGCCGATCTCGTTCTCGTGCCGCGCCACCAGGAAGCCATCGCGCGTGCTTACCAGGTCCGGCTCGATGAAGTCCGCACCGTCGGCGATCGCCTTGGCGTAGGAGGCAAGCGTGTGCTCCGGCCGCAGCGCGCTGGCGCCACGATGGCCGATCACCAGCACGCGGCTGGCGATGGGCTGGCCAGGATGGAAAGTCGACGCCATGGTCTTGGCTCCCGGGTTCAGCACAAGCATAGCGATGAAAACGGGAAAGAGGCGCATCTTAAGGGGCCTCGTGCAGCCAGTCCTGGTAGGTGGGCCGGTTCACCGGCACGCCGTTCGCATCGCAGCTGCCAAGCTTGCACAGTTCCGCGCGCAGGGTGGGTGCGTGCTGCACGATCACGTGGAAGATGGAATTTTCCTCGATCTCACCGTGGAAGGCGGCCGCGCCCGGTCCGTTGGCGAAGATGGCCACGTCCTCGCCGCCATGGGTTTCGCTCTTGAGCGGCACCAGCGACTCCTGCATGTAGTCCGGATGGCCGGTGTCGATGGTGGAAAGGTCCGGCCGGCCCTTCGTGGCCGGCATCATCGTTTTCGGGTTGTGCGGGTAGCGTTTGCTGCCCTCGGGCTGCTCGTTGCTGGCGCCGGTGTAACCCGGTCCGTTGGCGAAGTTGAGCGTGGTGTAGGGCTTGCCGGTGGCGTCGTGCGCGATGCCTGCCTCCGCTTCGTCGTCGTAGCTGTCGGTCATGCCGCGGACCAGGCCCAGCATCGGGTTGCCGCGCGCGGGATAGCCACCGAATGTCATGGTATGGCTATGGTCGGCGGTGACGATGATCAGCGTGTCGGCCGTGTCGGTGTTGTCCAACGCCGCCTGCACGGCATCGGCCATGGCAATGGTTTCGGTGAGCGCGCGGTAGGCGTTGCCGGCATGCAAGGCATGGTCGATACGACCGCCTTCCACCATCAGGAAGAAGCCATTCGGGTTCTTCGCAAGCAGCTTGATCGCGCTGGTGGTCATCTCGGCAAGGCTCGGCTCGCCGGCCGTGTCGCCGGGCCGGTCGTGCTCGAATTTCATATGCGAAGGCTCGAACAGGCCCAGCACATGCTGCGTGCGGGAAAGGTCCAGTGCCTTGAACTGAGCCTCGTTCCAGACATAAGCGCCATCGGGATGGCGCGCCTTCCACTCGGCGGTGAGGTCGCGGCCGTCGGTGCGCTGGCCGCTCTTCTGCGGATACTCAGGATCCCGCATCGACTTGGGCATGAATGCGCTGCGGCCGCCTCCCATGGCTACGGTAAGTCCGTTGCCAAGGGGAAAATCCACCAGCTGGGCGGCGAAATCCTTGCAACCCTTGGCCCGTTCCGCGACGGGGACCTCGCTGTCCACTTCCCAGTTGCGTTCGGGCAGGTGGCCGTAGGTGGCTGCAGGCGTGGCGTGGGTGATGCGCGTGGTGGTAACGGCGCCCGTGGCCATCCCCGCCGCCGCCGCGAGCTCGAGGGCGGTAACGAGCTCCTGGCCGCGGGAACCTGCGCAATCCTGGCGACGGGGCACCTGCGATATGCCGATGTAGCCGGCGCGGGTCTTCACCCCGGTCATGATGGCGGTCATGGTGCCGGCCGAATCGGGTGTCTGCTGGTCGGTTTCGTAGGTGCGGCTCAATGCCGAGTACGGGAATTTCTCGAACGACAGCCGATAGCTTTCGCCATCCACGCCCTTCTGCTGGCCAGCAAGCACATGCGCCGCGGCGATGGTGGGGATGCTCATGCCATCGCCAAGGAACACGATCACGTTCTTCGCGCGCGCGCCTTGCGAATGCGCCTGGGCGTCGATCCGCGCAGCCTCCGCGGCGCCATTGCGGAACCACCATGCCGGTGTCTCGCCACCTGGGCGCGCAATGACCGGAACGTCGATGGCGGTGGCCGGACCACCTGGCAGGGCCTTGGGGTTCGCCATCGGCGTGGTGCCGGGCCGCGTGTTGGCGCATCCAGCTATCGCCACCAGGGCGAGGACGGACGCGCCATGGGACAGGCGGGCGAGGCGGGGCGGCAGCTTCATAACGCATCCACGGCGAGGGACAGGCGATGATAGAACGTTGGCACAATGAAACAAACGCGCGCGATGATGTCGCCTTTCCCTTCCCACGCCCAGGTCGCATGACGTCGATGACCCGCCTTCTCCGCCGCTGCCTTTGCCTGGCCGCCCTCGCTGCCGGGACCGTGCACGCCGCCCCTGTCCATCGGGTCATCGTTTTCGTCTGGGACGGCATGCGGCCCGACGCCATCACCCAAAGCGACACGCCGAACCTGGCGGCATTGGTGAAGGACGGCACGTTCTTCAGCGACAACCATGCCACCTATCCGACCTTCACCATGGTCAATGCCTCCAGCTTCGCCACCGGCGCCTTTCCCGGGACGATCGGCTTCTACGGCAACCGCTTCTGGGCCGCCTCCGCAAAGGGCCGCGACGCCAAGGGCGCTCCGGTGGATTTCTCGATCCCGGTGTTTACCGAGGACTACGCCATCCTGAGCGACCTGGACGCCCGGGACGGCCACGCCGTGATGTCGGTGCAGACGCTACTGCAGGCGGCGCGCAAGCGCGGGCTGTCGACGGCCGCCGTGGGCAAGTCCGGGCCTGCATTCCTGCAGGATGTCCACCACGGTGGCGTGGTGCTGGATGAAAACGTGGCGATGCCTCTGGCGTTCGCCCGCGAACTGGAAAAGGCCGGCTACCCGCTGCCGGCCAACACCCCCAACGCCTACGACGGCGCGCTGGCGCTTGAACCGGACAACGGCACGCCCACCGCGCAACTGCCCACGGTCACGCTCAAAGACGGTGTGTCCAGCGATGCTTCCGATGCCGCCGGCGCGCCGCCGACCGCATCGAACGCATGGCTGATGAAGGTATACCTGGAGTACATCCTTCCGAAAAAGAAACCCGATATCTCGGTGGTGTGGCTGCGCAATCCCGATTCCACCGAGCACATCTATGGACCAGGCTCGCCCAACTATCACCTTGCCGTGCAGGCGCAGGACGCCTTGCTCGGCCAGTTGCTGGAGAAGCTGAAGGCATTGCACATGGATGAGGACACCGATCTCATCGTGGTGTCCGACCATGGTCACAGCAATATCGCCGGTCCCACGGATCTCTTTCCCCTGCGCGCCATCAACGATGGACGCATGGCCGGCATCGATCCGAAATGGGGGTTCTCGGTGTCCGGCGGCGTGCGCATGGCGGATCTGCTCACGCGTGGCGGCTTCCATGCCTTCGATGGCGTCGGCTGCGTTTATTCCCCGGTGCAGTCGGGCATCCGCGCCGATGGCAGCCAGGCCCAGCCCACCCGCTACGACGATGATGGCCATATCTGCGGCAAGCCCGGTCCGTACACCACGCCGGCCTACCGCATGCCCGCCAAAGTTCCGGGCGATGCCTTCGTGCTGGCCCCCAACGGGGGCAGCGAATATCTTTACCAGCCCGCGCACGACAAGGCGCTGGTGGCGCGCGCCGTACGCTACCTGCAGGCACAGGAGCCGATCGGCGTGATCTTCGTCGACCGCCGTTATGGCCACCTGCCAGGCACCTTCCCGCTGGACATGGTGCACCTGGCCGGGCGCGACAGCCCCGACGTGGTGCTGAGCTACGACTACAACGCCGATGCGATGGTGCAGGGCTTCCCCGGCACGCTGTATTCGAGTATGTCGAGTGAACGCGGCATGCATGGCAGCTTCAGCCCGGTGGACGTACACAACACCTTCGTGGCCCATGGCCCGAGCTTCCGCGAAGGATTCCGCGATGCCTTGCCCAGCGGCAATGTGGACCTCGCTCCCACGGTGGCGGCCATCATGGGCATCCGCCTGCCCGGGGCCCAGGGCCGCGTGCTCGCCGAGGCGCTCACCGGCAAGCTGGCCCGCGATGCTTCGACCTACCGGGTGTCACCGCGCGAAGAAGCCGCCGAGCCCCTGCACGGCCTCAGCGTTCGGCGCATCGACGGAAGCCAGGCGGCGAGCAGCAATTACCGCCCGGTGCTGTACATGAAGGATCTTAAGCTCGATGGCCATACCTGGACCTACTTCGATCGCGCCAAGGCCGCGCGGGACTAGTTTGGTTATCCTTTCCCTTCGCCGATGCAGCCGGCAAACCGTGGTCAGAGTCATTACTCTGACCCCCAACTTCCGCAACCTTCCCGGTGTCCTTAAGATGTCGAATAAATTCCCGATGGCGTTGCTCGCCTGCGCCCTGCTTGCCGCCTGTGCGCCCCAGCCCGCCGTGAAGCCCCCGGTGCAACCGCTGGTGGATGGCGCCCGGGCGGATCTGGCGATCCTTGAAACGACCGACGTGCATTCGAACATCCTCAGCTACGACTACTACAAGCAGAAGGACGACCCCACGCTGGGTTACGAGCGCGTGGCCACCCTGATCAGGAATGCCCGCGCGGAATTTCCCAATACGGTGCTGTTCGATTCGGGCGACACCATCCAGGGCACTGTGCTTGCCGACTACCAGGCCATGGTCAAGCCCGTGGACTGCGGCGAGGAACTGGCCATCTACAAGGCCATGGACCACATGGGCTACGACGGCGGGACATCGGGCAATCACGAGTTCAACTATGGCCTGCCGTTTCTCTCGCAGGTCACCGGCGGCGGCATGAACGTCGAAGGCGCATCGCCCAGGCATTGCGCCGGCCCGCATTTCCCCATCGTGCTGTCCAACGTCTTCAGTGCCCGGGACGGCAAGCCGCTGTTCCGCCCCTGGGCCGTGGTGGACAAGACCGTGACCGCTTACACGGCCGACGGAAGCAAGGTTTCGGTGCCGCTGAAGATCGGCATCATCGGCTTCGCGCCACCGCCGATCATCGAATGGGACAAGCAAAACCTCGATGGCAAGGTCACCGTCACCGGCGTGGTGGAAGCCGCGCAGCGTTACGTGCCGGAGCTTCGCGCCCAGCACCCGGACATCATCATCGCCATCCTGCATGGCGGCTTGAACACGGCGCCGTACACGCCGGACATGGAGAACGGAGGCTGGTACCTGGCCGGCGTGCCGGGCATCGACGCCATGCTGCTGGGGCACTCGCACACCGAATTCCCCGGGCCGCGCTACGAGGGCATGAAGGACGTCGATGCCAAGCGTGGCTTCGTCCGCGGCGTGCCGGCCGTGATGGGCGGTTTCTTCGGCAAGGACCTGGGCGTGATCAAGCTGGCGCTGACCTGGAGCAGCGGCCACTGGGTGGTCGATCGCAGCACCACAATGAGCCAGGTACGCCCGATCTGCCCGAAGAAGAACGAGTGCGTGGCACCCGACCCGGAAATTGCACCGCTCGTGCACGACGTGCACCAGGCCGCCGTGGCCTATGTGAATACGCCGATCGGCAACAGCGACCATCGCATGTCCACCTACTTTGCCGATGTCGGGGACATGAGCGCACTGGCCGTGGTCAATGCCGCGCAGCGCGACTACGCCCGTCGCGAGCTTGATCGTGAGCATCCGGAGTGGAAGGACATCCCTGTGATCTCGGCGGCGGCATCCTTCCGCACCGGCTTCGGTGGCCCGGAGGATTACACCGACGTGCCGGCCGGCCCGCTGACCATCCGTAACGCGGCCGACCTCTACTTCTATCCCAATACGCTTGCCGCGGTGAAGACCGACGGCGCCGGGGTGCGCGCGTGGCTGGAGCATGGCGCCGGACGTTTCAACCGCATCGACCCGGCGAAGGACGGCGAGCAGGCCCTGATCAATACGCGCTTCGTCGGCTACAACTTCGACCAGATGCAGGGTGACCTGGCCTATACCATCGACGTGACCAAGCCAGAAGGTTCGCGCATCGGCCACCTCACCTACCGCGGCAAGCCGGTGAAGGATCACGACCCGTTCTTCGTCGTCACCAACAACTACCGCGCCAGCGGTGGCGGGAATTTCCCGGGCCTGGACGGGAAGAACATCGCGCTGTCGGCACCGGACGGCAACCGCGAGGTGGTGGTGAAGTGGATCCAGGCCCACAAGAACCTGACCGCGACCGATGTACCGAAGGCCTCGTGGCACTTCGTGCCGGTCAAGGTGAAGGGCCCGTTGGTGTTCACTTCGGCCAGTGGTAAGGAAAGCGTCGCCAAGGCGGCCGGCCTGCGCGTGAAGCAGTTGAAGGACAACGGCGACGGGACCGCCGTCTACCGCATCGACCTGGGTCGCTGATCCGACCGACGGAACAGGACGGGGTCAGAATTATTATTCTGACCCCAACCCATGCCCCCAGAGCTCAGCTATGGGTCGGCATCGAGAACTGCGCGCCTGAGGCCACATCCGATGCCAGCCAGCGCTGGGTGATGGCCTTCTGCCGCGTGTAGAAGCGCACGCCTTCCGGGCCGTGCGCGTGATGATCGCCCATCAGGCTTTTCTTCCAGCCGCCGAAGCTGTGGAAGGCCATCGGTACCGGGATCGGCACGTTGATGCCGATCATGCCCACCTGCACGCGGTGGGCGAATTCCCGTGCGACATGGCCGTCGCGGGTGAAGATGGCCGTGCCGTTGCCGTATTCGTGGGCGTCGACGAGGGCCAGGGCACTGGCGAAGTCGGCCGCGCGCACGATGCATAGCACCGGGCCGAAGATCTCGTCGCGATAGATCGACATCGACGGGCTGACGTGGTCGAACAGCGTACCGCCGACGAAGAATCCGTTTTCGTGGCCGTCGACGCGATGGCCACGGCCATCGACCACCAGGGCCGCGCCTTCGGTCACGCCCTGGCCGATGTAACCCTCGATACGGTCACGGTGCGCACCGGTAATCACCGGTCCCATGTCCATGCCCGGGTCCATGCCGTTGCCGATACGCAGCGCGCGCACCTTCGGTGCCAACTTCGCTACCAGTGCATCGGCGGTATCGTCGCCCACGGCCACCGCCACCGAGATCGCCATGCAGCGCTCGCCCGCCGAACCGTAGCCCGCCCCCATCAGGGCGTCGACCGTCTTGTCGAGGTCGGCGTCGGGCATCACGATCATGTGGTTCTTGGCACCGCCCAACGCCTGCACGCGCTTGCCGTTGGCCGCGGCGCGGGCATGGATGTATTCAGCGATCGGCGTGGAGCCGACGAAGCTCACCGCACGCACTTTCGGATGATCAAGCAGTGCATCCACCGCCAGCTTGTCGCCCTGCACCACATTGAATACGCCGTCGGGGAGGCCGGCTTCCTTCAGCAGGCCGGCCAGCAGCAGCGCCGTGCCCGGGTCGCGTTCGGAGGGCTTCAAGACGAAGGTGTTGCCGCAGGCGATGGCCATGGGGAACATCCACATCGGCACCATCGCCGGGAAATTGAACGGCGTGATGCCCACGCACACACCCAGCGGCTGGCGCATGGTCCAGGCATCGATGCCACGGGCAATCTGCTCGGTGTACTCGCCCTTCAGAAGCTCCGGAATGCCGCAGGCGTACTCCACCACTTCAAGGCCGCGCACCACCTCGCCCTTCGCATCGTCGAACACCTTGCCATGCTCGTGCACGATGGCGCCGGCAAGGGTGTCCATGTCGCGTTCGATCAACTGCTTGAAGCGGAACATCACGCGCGCGCGCTTGAGCGGAGGCTCCGCGGCCCAGGCGGGGAAGGCAGCGTCCGCGGCACGCACGGCGTCATCGACGTCCTGCGCATCGGCCAGGCATACGGTGGAAGCCACCTCGCCGGTAGCGGGATTGAACACCGGCGCATGGCGCGCGGCGTGGCCGTCGACGATGGCGCCTGCGATGAAGTGGCGCGTGCGGATCACGTTGGGCTCGTGGT
>NZ_DATHFX010000338.1:0-6731 GCF_035317885.1 Pinirhizobacter sp. | reverse complement strand
CCATCGTCGGCGCGGGTGTAAAGGCTCGGCAAAGTGCCGGTTTCCTTCAAGTCCCGCCAGCCATCGGAGCGGCCGACGAAACCGACACTACGCTGCAGCACCGGCGGTTCCGCACCCAGGGCCAGCGAACGGCCACCACCGCGGGCGAATACCAGGTCCTTACCCTTGAATTGCCCCGTCCAGGCGGTGTTGTGGTCACCGCCATTGACCAGGTGCGGCGCCAGCAGCATGTAGACGCGGTAGTCCTCGCGCTTTCCTTCCAGTGCCTCGAAGCGGATCTGCTGCAGCACCACGTCCCGCCGGGGGTCGGTGATCACCCGCTTGGTGATGCGAAACCGCCCACGGGTGCAGGTATTGACCAGCCGGTAGGCCGGGAGACCGCTTTCGTAAGATTCCACCGCGTGATGAGCGTCACGCTTCTCCTCGGCGAAGAAACCGTCGGGGCCGGTTACCAGCAAGCCCGCGTCGCGCATGCAGGCCATGTCGATGCGCGGGTAGTACACCTCGTTCAGGATGCCGCGGCCCAAGGTGAACCAGACCCGGCTTTCGGCCGTAAGCGCCGTGCCAACACCCGATTTGGCCGATGAAGACCACCTCGCCGCGACCCCGGGATGGCCGGGTGCCGGCCGATCTTCGTTATCAAACATAGTGCATTCCGGGCAGGCTGGAATGCCCGACTCTACGCCCGCGGGATGACCCTCGCCACCCCTCGAAGATGGCCCCAAACCGTTGTAAGGCTCGCATTTTTTTGCCGGGTGTCGAACGGCCCTTTCAGGGCTCGCTAAGATTTGGACGTCCATACGTCCGATGCTTGGCTGATTCATTCCTAGGAAGAATAGTTTCACCACCAACTGTTGACACGCGTGGCAAACGCACCTTATGGTCGGTTCCATGTCGCAGCGCACCAACATCAGCCGCATCGCCGATCACGCCCGCCAGCAGGCGGCCGGCGCCACGCTGCGACTTCGCGGCACGCTTCTTCTTGCCCTTGTACTCGTACTCCTTATTACCAACGGAGGTGCGGGCTGAGGGCATGTGTCCAGGTAACTAAGAAACAAACCTGAAGACTCCTCAAAACCCCGCACCTGCCGAAGGTAGCGGGGTTTTTTGTTGCTACTCATTCACCGCCCCAAGCGGAGCAGACCATGAGCCACCCGAACCACACCACGCACGAAAACGACGGCGAGCCGGACGTAGGCCGCGTGCGCATCTTCGACACCACCCTGCGCGACGGCGAACAGGCCCCGGGCTTCTCGATGGACCGGCGCGCCAAGATGCGCATGGCCCACGCCCTGGAGGAACTGGGCGTCGACGTGATGGAAGCGGGATTCCCCGCCGCCTCGCCGGACGACTTCGCCGCCGTGGCGGAAGTGGCCAGGGCGATGAAAGCGCCCACGGTCTGCGCCCTGGCGCGCTGCCAGCCGGGCGACATCGATGCCGCCGGCAAGGCGCTGGCGCAGGCCCGCCGCTCGCGTATCCATGTATTCCTGTCCACCAGCCCCCTGCATCGCGAGCACAAGCTGGGCAAGACCAAGGCCGAGGTGATCGAGATCGCCATCGCCGCCATCAAGCGGGCGAAGGACCAGTGCCACGAGGTTGAGTTTTCCGCCGAGGATGCCCTGCGCACCGAACACGACTACCTGGTGGAAGTGTTCAACGCCGCGGCCGATGCCGGTGCGATCGTGCTGAACGCGCCCGACACCGTGGGCTACACCACGCCGGCCGAGATGGCCGAGCTCTTCACCTACCTGCAGGCCAACGTGCGAAGGCCCGATGGCGTGATCTTCTCCGCCCATTGCCACGACGACCTGGGCCTGGCCGTGGCCAATTCGATGGCGGCCATCAGCGCCGGCGCCCGCCAGGTGGAATGCACCATCAACGGCATCGGCGAGCGCGCCGGCAACGCCGCCATGGAAGAAATCGTCATGGCGCTGCACACCCGCGCACCGTATTTCAAGGTCGATACCGGCATCGTCACCGAACGCCTGTATCCCACCTCGCGCCTTCTGGCCAACCTCACCCAGCAACCGGTGCCGCGCAACAAGGCGATCGTCGGCGACAACGCGTTTGCCCATGAATCAGGC
Source organism: Pinirhizobacter sp. (assembly GCF_035317885.1). GTDB lineage: Bacteria > Pseudomonadota > Gammaproteobacteria > Xanthomonadales > Rhodanobacteraceae > Pinirhizobacter. The sequence continues at coordinate 4,647 of NZ_DATHFX010000338.1, read as the reverse complement.
ATCCACCAGCACGGCATGCTCAAGCATCGCGGCACCTACGAAATCATGCGTCCGGAAGATGTCGGCGCCAGCACCTCGCTGGTGCTGGGCAAGCACTCCGGCCGCCATGCACTGCGCCAGCGTCTGGCAACCTTGGGCTTCGAGCCGGATGAAGCGGCCATGGATGAAGTATTCGCCAACTTCAAGAAGCTGGCCGACCGCAAGCGCGAAGTGGTGGATGCGGACCTTGTGGCACTGGCCGGCGGTGTCGATCCAGAGACGCAGGGCCCGTGGCGCATCCAGAACATGCACGCCAACTCGCATGTGGGCGGCAGCGCGTCGGTCACGGTGCAACTGCGCCACGACGACGGGCGTGAAGCCAGCGAGGCTGCCATCGGCGATGGCCCCGTGGACGCCATGCTGCGCGCCGTGCAGCGCGCCACCGGCCAGCCGCTGGAGCTGGTGGACTTCCAGGTACGCGCCATCAGCCAGGGCGGCGACGCCCAGGGCCACGCCAGCCTTTCAGCCACGCACCTGGGGCACGAATACCGGGGCAACGGCGTAAGCACCGACATCGTCGAGGCCACCGCGCACGCGGTACTGGCCATCGTCAACCGCATCGAACGCCAGGCGCCGCACACGGCAGCCGTGGCCGCACAACGCTGAACCAGGAGCACGACCCATGCAAGCCCCGTCCCTCATCTGGCACAACGGCAGTATCAAACCCTTTGCCGAAGCCACGGTCCACGTCGGCGCCCACGCGCTGCACTACGGATCGTCCGTGTTCGAAGGCATCCGCGTGTATGCCACGCCCGATGGCCCGCGGTATTTCCGCCTGCGCGACCACACCACGCGGCTGTTCCAGTCCGCGCGCGTGTACGACCTGGACCACGGCTACGACGCGCAGGCGATCGACCGCGCCTGCTGCGAGGTCATCGCCGCCAATGGACTTCAATCAGCCTACGTGCGGCCGATCATCTATCGCAGCGGCTTCACGTTCGCGCTTGCGCCACCACTGGATACGGCGGTGGACGTGGCCATCATCGCCCTGCCCTGGGGCGCCTATCACGGCAGCGATGCGCTGGAGAAAGGCGTGGACGTGTGTGTTTCCTCGTGGAACCGCGCCGCGCCCAATACCTTCCCCAGCGGCGCCAAGGCCGCGGGCAATTACCTCAACAGCCAGCTGATCGCCCGCGAGGCCATCAGCGGCGGCTACGCCGAGGGCATCGCCCTGGGCACCGATGGCCTGCTGAGCGAGGGTGCCGGTGAGAACCTTTTCATCGTGCGCAACGGCGTGATCCACACCCCGCCGGTGGCCGCCAGCATCCTGTGCGGCATCACCCGCGACAGCGTGCTCACCCTGGCCCGCGCCCGTGGCTACACCATCGTCGAGCAGTCGCTGCCGCGTGAGTTCCTGTATTTCGCCGACGAGGTGTTCATGACCGGCACCGCCGCCGAGGTGACGGCCGTGCGCTCGGTGGACCGCAAGCGCGTCGGCGACGGCGTGCCCGGCCCGTTTACGCGCCAGTTGCAGGACGATTTCTTCGGCCTGTTCGACGGACGCACCGAAGACCGATGGGGCTGGCTCACGCCAGTGCACGAAGCCGCTGAAGCGAAGGTGGCCGCATGAACGCCCGTACCTTGCTGGACAAACTCTGGGACGCCCACCAGGTGGTGGACGAAACCGCCGCCACCCCGGGCGTGCTGTACGTCGACCTGCACCTGGTACACGAGGTGACTTCCCCCCAGGCCTTCGATGAACTGCGCTCGCGCGGCCTCACCGTGCGACGCCGCGACCGCACGCTGGCCACGCTCGACCACTCCACGCCTACGCTTCCCGCGGGGGCCGACGGCCGCCGCCCGTACTACACGCCGGAAGCGGAAAGCCAGGTGGCCAAACTCGAGGCGAACGTCGCGGAGTTCGGTATCGACCTGCTGGGCTGGGACAGCCCCGACCGCGGCATCGTCCACGTGGCAGGCCCCGAAGTGGGTGCCACCCATCCGGGCATGACCATCGTCTGCGGTGACAGCCACACCGCCACCCACGGCGCCTTTGGTGCGCTGGCCTTCGGCATCGGTACCACCGAAGTCGGCCACGTGCTGGCCACGCAGTGCCTGCTGCAACGCAAGCCGAAATCCCTGGCAATCAACGTGGAGGGAAAACTGCAGCGCGGCGTGACCGCCAAGGATCTGATCCTGCACATCATCGGGCAGATCGGTATCGGCGGCGGCACCGGCCATGTCATCGAATACCGCGGCTCGACCATCCGCGCCCTGTCGATGGAAGAGCGCATGACGGTGTGCAACATGTCCATCGAGGCCGGTGCCCGCGCGGGCCTGATCGCCCCCGACGACACCACCTTTACCTGGCTGGAAGGCCGTGAGCGCGCGCCGAAGGGTGCGGCCTGGGACCAGGCGGTGGCGCACTGGCGCACATTACATTCCGACGAAGGCGCGACGTACGACCAGCAAGTCCATATCGACGCCAGCACCATCACGCCCAGCGTCACCTATGGCACCCATCCCGGCATGGTAGTGGCCATTGCCGCCAACGTGCCCAGGGCCGCCGACGCGCTGGAGCAGAAGGCGCTGGACTACATGCGTGTCACCGCCGGCAAGCCGATGGCCGGTGAGCACGTGGATGTCGTCTTCATCGGCAGCTGCACCAATGCGCGGCTGTCGGACCTCCACGCCGCCGCGGGCATCCTGCGTGGACGCAAGGTGGCCGGCCACGTGCGGATGCTGGTGGTGCCGGGCTCGGAAAAAGTGCGACGCGAAGCCGAAGCCGCTGGCCTTCACGAGGTATTCCGCGCCGCCGGCGCCGAGTGGCGCGAGCCGGGTTGCTCAATGTGCATCGCCATGAACGGCGATCTGGCCCAGCCGGGCCAGCTGGTGGTGAGCACGTCCAACCGCAACTTCGAAGGCCGCCAGGGCAAGGGGGCACGCACGGTGCTTGCCAGCCCGCTGGTCGCCGCGGCGTCCGCCGTTGCTGGCGTGGTGGCCGATCCCCGTGACTATCTCGACCAGGAGGCCGCCGCATGAGCAGCTTGCGACCGCTGGCCTACGTGCACTCCCGCACGGCGGTGCTGGCCAATGAAAACATCGACACCGACCGCATCATCCCGGCGCGCTTCCTGACCACCACCGAGCGCACGGGCCTGGGCAAACATGCCTTCGAAGACTGGCGGTACCTGGCCGATGGCTCGGACAACCCGGATTTCGCGCTGAACAAACCCGCGGCCCGCGGCTGCCAGATCATCGTGGCCGGCCACAACTTCGGTTGCGGTTCCTCGCGCGAGCATGCGCCCTGGGCCTTGCTGGACTACGGCATCACCGCGGTGATCTCCAGCGAGATCGCCGACATCTTCCGCGGTAACGCACTGAAGAACGGCCTGCTAGCCGTGGTAGTGAGCGCGGCCGAACACCGCTGGCTGCTGGACCATCCCGGCACGGAACTGCGCATCGACATTGCCGCCGGCAGCATCCGCCTGCCCGACGGCGGCGAGATCCGCTTCGAGCTGGATGAATTCTCACGCCACTGCCTGTTGAACGGCGTGGACCAGCTCGGCTTCCTGCTGCAGCAGGACAACGCCATTACCGCATTCGAAAAGAACCTGGAGCAGGCCGCATGAAGGCGACCATCGTGGTATTGCCCGGCGACGGCATCGGCCCGGAAGTGGCGGCTGCCGGTGTAGCCGTGCTCAAGGCCGTGGCCGATCGATACGGCCATGACTTCTCCTTCGACGAACAGCTGATCGGTGGCGCCGCCATCGACGCCGTCGGCGATCCGCTGCCACCCGCCACGCGCCTGGCCTGCGAGAAAGCCGACGCCGTGCTCCTGGGTGCCGTGGGCGGACCCAAATGGTCCGACCCGAATGCCCCGGTGCGCCCCGAACAGGGCTTGCTGGCGATCCGCAAGGCGCTGGGCGTGTTCGCCAATGTGCGGCCGCTGAAACTGCATCCACGCAGCGCGGCGCTGTCGCCGCTGAAGCCCGAGAAGACCAAGGGCGTGGACCTGGTCTTCATCCGCGAACTCACCGGCGGCATCTATTTCGGCGCCAAGACACGGACGGAAACCGAGGCCACCGATGAATGCCGCTATTCCGTGGTGGAGATCGAGCGGGTGATGCGCCACGCCTTCGAACTGGCCCGCACGCGGCGCAGCAAGGTGACCTCGGTGGACAAGGCCAACGTGCTGGAAACCTCGCGCCTGTGGCGTTCGGTGGCCACGCGCATCGGCCAGGAGTACCCGGATGTTTCGCTCGAGCACCAGTTGGTCGATTCGATGGCCATGCTGCTGCTGACGCGTCCTGCCGACTATGACGTGATCGTCACCGAGAACATGTTCGGCGACATCCTCACCGACGAGGGCGCCGTGCTTGCCGGCTCCCTCGGGCTGTTGCCCTCCGCATCGCTCGGGGAGAAACCCTGCGGCCTGTACGAGCCGATCCACGGCTCGGCGCCGGACATTGCAGGCAAGGGCCTGGCCAATCCGCTGGGCACCATCCTGTCCACCGCGATGCTGCTGCGCCATTCGCTCAACCTGCCCACCGAGGCGGCGCTCGTGGAAGCCGCCGTCGACGCCGTGCTTGAGCACGGCAACCTCACCCGCGACGTCGGCGGCACGGCCAGCACGCAAGACGTGCGGGGCGCCGTGCTCGATGCCTG
>NZ_DATHFX010000337.1:0-4037 GCF_035317885.1 Pinirhizobacter sp. | reverse complement strand
TCGAAGCTGCGGCCACCGGCCAGCCGGGACAACTTCGCCAGCAACCGGTCGGCCTTGCGCGGCAGCGCCGCGTCGCGCTTGCTGGCGATATCCAGCTTGTCGTCCTCACCGCCCACCAGCACGCGCCCATCATCGGTGCTGCGCAGGTATAGGTAGGGACGGGCCGATTCCCAGGCCACGTTGCTTTCCAGGGCGAAGGGCAGGTGGCCAACCGGCTCGGTCACCAGCGCGTAACTGCTGTGGTTGCGCGCCACGCGGTGTTTGAGCCAGCACTGGGATTCATAACCGGCGGCGATCACCAGGTGCCGGCAGCGGACATGCGCACCGGCATGGGTAGCGAGGTCAAGCCAGCCACCGCCGGCATCCTGCCAGCCCATCACGTCGGTGCGGTCGTACACGCTGGCACCCCGGTCGACCAGTTGACGCAGGGCGTGACGGCAAAAGCGGTACGGGTCCACGACCGCCGCCTGCGGTGTCCACATCGCCGCCGGGGCCTGAAGTCCGAAGCGCTCCACGACGTCACCCGCGTCCAGCCATTGCACGGCCAGGCCCGCTTCGCGCCGGGCGGCGAATTCCCCGGGGAAATCACGTGCATCCTTTGCCGAGGAGGCGAAGTAAAGGCTTCCCGTGCGCCGGAACCCGACGTCGGCATCGATATCCCGGGCATGGCCTTCGAAATCATCGATGGCCTCGCTGCACGCCCGATACGCCTCGTCGGCGAAGCGCTGGCCGTACATGGTTCGAAGTTCCACCAGTTCGGTGTCGATTTCGTATTGCAGCAATGCCGTACTGGCCGACGTGCTGCCCCAGCCGGCCTCGCGCCGGTCCAGCACCACCACGTCCAGCCCGGAAGCGGCAAGTTCGCGCGCGATGAGCGTGCCGGTGATACCGGCGCCGATCACCGCCACGTCGCACGACAGGTCGCCTGAGAGGGCGGGAAACGTGCCGATCAAGCCATGCTCCAGTGGCCAGAACGGATGACCGCTTTTGATGTCCATCGCCTGCCCAGTCGGCCCAATGGGCCGACCATTACCGGCCCGGCGTCAACGCCGCGTATCGACAACGTGGGGTCCGGGACGCCACTATGCCGCGCCCGACAAGGAGATCCCCCCGCACCATGGCCTCGATGCCCATCACCCTGATCATCATCGCGCTTACCGGCGTCGTCTCGTTCATGGCTTTGCGCGATGGCCGGCTGATGGCCCGCCTGATCTTCTGGCCGCCCGCCGTGGCCCGCGGCCGCGAATACCAGCGCCTGGTCACCTACGGCATCGTGCATGCCGACTTCAACCACCTGCTGGTGAACATGCTCACCCTGTTTTTCTTCGGTGGGTTCCTGGAGCGGTTTTACACGGCACAACTGGGCATCCTGGGATACGTGCTGTTCTACGTGGGTGGCTTGATCGCTTCGATCCTGCCCAGTTATTTCAAGCACCGGGAAGACCCCAATTACCGCAGCCTTGGCGCCTCCGGCGCGGTATCGGCCATCCTTTTCGCCTACATCCTGTTCCGGCCGTGGTCGATGATCGGCGTGATGTTCGTCATCCCGATGCCTGCCATCGTTTATGCGGTGCTCTACGTGGTGTATTCGGTGGTGATGGAGCGTCGCGGCGGGGGCAACGTCAACCACAGCGCGCACCTCTGGGGCGGCGCATACGGCGTGGCCGCCACCCTTGTGGTCGAACCGCGCCTGGTCGGCCATTTCGTGCAGACGCTGCTCAATCCATAAGGAGCGCATGTGACTTCCTCACGCGCTTGCGAGATGATGTGGTACGCGTACATCACGAACGGGATGTTTTTATTCCCGAATGCAAGAGCGCGAAGCCTGTACACGGTGAGCCAGGCGCGTCGCGCGACCCGACCGGAACGAGGAGCTAACGCATGGCAACCACCCGCAAGTCCACCGCAAAGAAATCCGCGGCACGCAAAGCAGGCAAGAAGGCCACTGGCAAGAAGACTGCCGTAAAGAAGACCGCCGCAAAGAAGACCGCCGCAAAGAAGACACTCGCCAGGAAGGCCGCCTCGCGCAAGGCGCCGGCGAAGAAAGCGGCGGCAAGGAAAGTCACGGCGAAGAAAGCCGTTGTGAAGAAATCCGCGGCGAAGAAGCCGGCTGCCCGCAAGGCCGCAGCGAAGAAAGTAGTGAAGAAAACCGCCCGGAAGACAGCCGCTCGCAAGGCTGCGCCCCGCAAGGTCGCCGTGAAGAAGGCCGCCTCGCGCAAGGCACCGGCGAAGAAGTCATCGGCCAGGAAGTTGCCGGTTACCAGGAGCGCTGCTGGCAAGGCAGCGAAGAAAGCCGCGCCGCGCAAGGCGCCTGCCCGCAAGGTTGCCGCCACCAAGGCGCCCGTAGCCAAGGCGCCGGCAAAGAAGGCGCTGGTGAAGAAAGTGCCGGTGAAGCAGACAGCCACCGTGCAGGCCAGGCCGCCAGCTACCGTCAAGCCCGCCGCGGTGCAGGCAAAGAAAGGCGCTCCCGCTCCGGCGGTGAAACCGGCTTCCGCACCGCGCAAAGCAGTGGCCAGGCCCGCCGCGCCTCGTCCTGCCGCAGCAGCAGCGGTACCGCCGCGTCCAAGCGAACTGGGTGTAGAGACCGAGCACGTTCCGTTGATCACGCAAGAGGAAGCGGTGGCCAATATCCAGGCCTTGCTCGATGCCAAGCGCGAACGCGTCCGCCAGGGGCCTTCCTGGCCCAGCGAAGGCGGCGCGGCCGGTCCCACGCCGGCAAGCGACCCTCACGAAGCGCCGCCCGTGCCGTCGCCGGAATCCACTTACGCCAACAATGCCCACGAGCGTGGTGACCAGGCCAAGCGCAAGGGCTGAACGGCAGGCATCCAGCCGTAGCCGGCACACGCCAACTTAAGGACTCATTCAACGCCGCCAGCGCAGCTTGGGGGCGTAGAGCAGACAGGGTGGTCGAAATGAAAACCGTTTGGCGTTGTGCCGCGCTTGCCGTGATGGCAGGGGCGTTGTCGGCGTGTTACTACGAGCCGGCGTACGTCCGTTCCGGCGGCGGCGCTTATATCGGCGAATCCGCACCGGTGTACTCCAACCCTTACCCGGCCTATCCGGCTTACTATCCCGGTTATGACAACTACTACGGTGGCGGCTTTGGCGTCTCGACCATCTGGGTCGACGACGGCTATGGGCACCGCTATCGCCGTCCCGCCAATTGGCGCGACCGCGACCACGACGGCCATGGCCGCCCGGGTGGTTGGAACGGGCGTCCGGGCGATCGCCATGACGGTGCGGTCGGCGATCGCCGCCCGCCTTCCGGCGGATGGCGTGGCAGGGACAATGATGGGCATGGGCGGCCTGGCGGTTGGCAGGGACGCCCAAATAACGGCCAGGGTGGCTGGCAGGGTCGTCCGGGTGGTTCCAACCAGGGTGGCCGACCATCGGGATCGCGTCCGTCGGGCGGCAACCATGGCAGCGGTAGCGGCAACCACGACAGGTCGCACGGCGACAACAACCGCAGCGACCACTGACGGCGGCGCATGACGCGGGGCGCGCAAACGCTCCGCTCATGTTTGCTGGCGGCCGTACTGTTGTTGCCCGGAGGCTGTTATTACGCACACGTTGCACGGGGGCAGGCATCGTTGCTGGTGCATCGCCAGCCGATCGATCACGTGCTTGCCGATCCGGCTACTGATGCGGACGTCGCGAAACGGTTGAAACTTGCCTTGCAGGCGCGACGCTTCGCTTCCGATGCGCTGGCATTGCCGCGCAATGGCAGCTATACCCGATACGTGGATCTTCATCGCCCGTACGTGGTGTGGAACGTGTTCGCCACGCCGGCCTATTCCATCAAGGCCATCAATCACTGCTTTCCGATCGCCGGGTGTGTCGCCTACCGCGGGTATTTCTCGCAGGCGGAGGCCGCGCGCGAAGCCGATCGGCTGCGCGCCCTGGGGAACGATGTGAGCGTGGGCGGCGTGCCTGCGTATTCCACCCTTGGATGGTTCGACGATCCGGTGCTTAGCAGCATGCTGCACTGGGACGACGACGAGCTGGCCGGCGAGGTGTTCCACGAACTGGCCCACCAG
>NZ_DATHFX010000336.1:0-7549 GCF_035317885.1 Pinirhizobacter sp. | reverse complement strand
ATCATCGAGGTGATCGACCGGGGGCCGGGCATCCCGCCGAAGGTGGCCGCGCAGATCTTCGAACCGTTCTTCACGACACACGAATACGGCACGGGACTGGGCCTGTACCTGGCCCGGCAGATGAGCGAGGCGAACCAGGCGGCGCTGGAATACGTGCGCGTGGCCGGCGGCGGCAGCTGTTTCCGCATCACCCTGACCCCGCCCGCGCGGCACCCGGTACCGGCCGCCGCGGCCGTCCGGACATGAGGGGAGCCTTGCGTTATCGCCCGGCACGGGTATCTTTGCCGGGGGGGAAGACTACCGGCATGCTGACGTACTCATGAGCAAACAGACCGTACTGGTCGTCGACGACGAACGGGATATCCGTGAACTGTTGACGATCACACTAGGGCGCATGGAGCTCGAGGTGGACGCCGTGGGCAGCGTCGGGGAAGCCCGCGCCGCCCTCGATGGGCGCCGCTACGACCTCTGCTTCACCGACATGCGCCTGCCCGACGGCAGCGGCCAGGAATTGATCGAGCTGATCGCCGAGCGTTTCCCGGAGACGCCGGTGGCGATGATCACCGCCTACGGCAACGTTGACGCGGCGGTCAACGCGCTCAAGGCCGGCGCCTTCGACTTCGTCTCCAAACCGGTCGACATCCAGCTGCTGCGGCGCCTGGTGCGCACCGCGCTCAAGCTGTCGGAGGAGCGCAAGGCCGGCATCAGCGCCAGCGCCGCCGCGGGCGACCCGTCGAACCGGCTGATCGGTGCCTCAGCCGCCATGCAGCAGGTGCGCGCCACCATCGCCAAGCTCGCCCGCAACCAGGCGCCGGTGTACATCGGTGGCGAATCGGGCGTGGGCAAGGAGCTGGTAGCCCGTCTGATCCACGACTTGGGCCCCCGCGCCAACGGTCCGTTCGTGCCCGTCAATTGCGGCGCGATTCCGTCCGAATTGATGGAAAGTGAATTCTTCGGCCATCGCAAAGGCAGCTTCACCGGTGCCCACGCCGACAAGGAAGGCCTGTTCCAGGCCGCCCAGGGCGGCACGCTGTTCCTGGACGAAGTAGCGGAACTGCCCTTGCACATGCAGGTGAAACTGCTCCGCGCCATCCAGGAAAAGGCCGTGCGCCCGATCGGTGGCCGCGACGAAATTCCCGTCGACGTGCGTTTGCTCTCTGCCACGCACAAGAACCTGGCGGCGCTCGTGGACGAGGGCCAGTTCCGCCAGGATCTCTTCTACCGCATCAACGTGATCGAACTGCGCGTACCGCCCCTGCGCGAGCGCCGCGGCGACGTCCCGGCGCTGGCGCAATTCATCCTGGCCCAGCTGGCTGCCGAAAGCGGTGGCACGGTCGGGCGCCTGCAGCCGGCCGCACTGGCGGCGCTGGAGGAATACGAATTCCCCGGCAACGTGCGCGAGCTTGAGAACATCCTGGAGCGGGCCATGGCCATGAGCGATGGCGAGACCATCGAGGCGGCCGACCTGATGCTGCCGCAGCGGCTGGCGCGCGCCACGCCCAACGGCGGCGCACCGGCGCCCGTTGCAGAAGCCGCGCCCGTGGCCGCCGCGCAGAATCCCGGCGGCCTGGAAGATTACATCTCGAACATCGAGCGCGATGCCATCGTCAAGGCGCTGGAAGAATCCCGCTATAACAAGACGGCCGCGGCGAAGAAGCTCGGCATCACCTTCCGCGCCCTGCGCTACAAGCTCAAGAAGCTCGGCATCGACTGATGCCGAGCACTTGAGTCAAGCCTTGCCCAGGGCCTCGCGCACCACCCGCAACAACGCCCTCACCTCGATCGGCTTGTCCAGCGCGTAAAGGCGCTCGAGCGGCGGCAGGCCTTCAAGGTCGGGCGGCGAGCCTGGCCGCGACAGCAGCAAAACCGCGCCGTCGTAGCCGTGCTCGAGCAGGGCGGCCAGGGTACGCACGCCGGTGAAGAGGTTCATGTCGGCATCGAGTACGACCAGGTCGGGAATGCCGTGGGCCTCGATCCACTGCAACGCAGCCGTGCCGCTCTGGCTGGCACCGGCCTGGTAACCGTAGGCATTGAGCGTATCGGTGAGCAGCGACAGCTGCATGGCTTCCTCGACCACGACCAGCACGCGCTCGGCCTCGCCCTGCAGGGTTTCCTCGTGAACGCCATCTTCGATGTCCCCACCCTCGGTCAGCGGCAGGTACAGGTGGAAGGCGGTGCCTTCACCTGCAACGCTGTGCACGCGCATCAGGCCGCCATGGCTGGCCACGATGCGCTTGCACGAAAGCAGCCCCAGGCCGGTGCCGGTTTCCTTGGTGGTGAAGAACGGCTCGAACAGCCGGCGCAGCACTTCCGGTGACATGCCCTGGCCGTCGTCGATCACCGACAAGCGCAGGTAACGGCCGGGCGCCGCGGATTCTCCCCCTTCAAGGAAATCGACATCGAGCATTTCACCGGCCGTCTCCACCTTCAGCGTGCCGCCATCGGGCATGGCCTGGATGGCATTCAGGCACAGGTTCAACAGGCATTGCTGCAACTCGGTGTGGTTGCCCTCGAAGGTGACGTCCGCGTCGAAGACGTCCACGCTCATGTCGATACCACGCGGCACGCTGCCTTGCAGCAGCAGGCCCAGCGCATCGAGCAACGCTCCCAGGCGCACCTGCTCGGCGCGTCGCGCGCCACGCGCGAAGGAAAGCATCGAGGACACCATTTCCAGGCCACGCCGGCCGCAGTCGCGCACCAGCGCCCCCAGGCGGGCCAGCCGCGGATCGTCGGCGTAGTCTTCCAGCGTGTCGCCGGCCAGCAACAGCGGTTGCAGCAGGTTGCGCAAGTCATGGCTCAAGCCCCCGGCCAACAGCGCCAGGCTCTCGAAGCGCTGCGCGCGGATCAGTTCCATCTCCGCGCGGGCACGGGCGCGCTGCTCGTCGGCCTCGCGCAGCGCGCGGCGCACGGCGCTGGCCAGGCGTGCATGGTGCTGTTTAAGGATGTAGTCGGTGGCGCCGTTACGCAGCGCCTCGATAGCCGCTTCCTCGCCCAGGGTGGCCGAGACGAAGATGAAAGGTATATCCGAGCCGCGCGCGCGCAGGATCTCCAGCGCGCGCTGGCCACTGAAGCCAGGCAGGCTGAGGTCCGATAGAACGATGTCCGGATGGAATTCGTCCAGGCATGCGATGAAGCCCTCTTCGTCTTCCACCAGGCGCACTTCGTAGGCCATGCCATCGGCCTCGAGCTCACCCAGGATGAGCTCGGCATCGAGGGCATTGTCCTCGACTTGCAAAATGCGCACGGTGCCGTGGGCGGCTTCGCGCAGCGGTGCCATTGGATCGCCCCTCCAGTCCATCGACGCCCCTGGCCTATTCGCCTTCCGGGCGCTGGTTCAGCACCGCCCAGAAATGGCCAAGGGTCTGCACCGCGGTGAAGAACTGCTGCACGTCCACAGGCTTCAGGACATAGGCATTGACGCCCAGGTCCCAGCTGCGCGCAAGGTCGCTTTCCTCCCGTGACGAGGACAGGATCACCACCGGGATTCGCTTCAAGGCGCTGTCCGCGCGCATCTGGGTGAGGGCTTCCAGGCCGTCCATCCGCGGCATCTTGATGTCCAGCAGCACCACCGCGGGAACCTCCGGCGGACGGTTGGCGAAACGACCGCGTGAATGCAGGAAATCCATGCATTCCACGCCGTCCTCGACGTGGACGATGGGGTTGGCAAGCTTCGCCTCGCGCAGGGCGTCGATGGCCATTTCGGCATCCGCCGCGCTGTCCTCGACAAGCAGGATGGTACGAAGATCACGCTGGTTCATGCTGCCTCACCTGTGCTGAAAGCCTTGCCCATGTCGCTGGCAGGCAGGGAAAAATGGAAGCTGGCGCCATGATCGACCTCGCCCTCAGCCCAGGTACGCCCGCCGTGCCGGGCGACGATGCGCCGGACGTTGGCAAGCCCGATGCCGTTGCCGGGAAACTCCGACGCACGGTGCAACCGCTGGAATACGCCGAACAATTTGGCAGCATATTGCATGTCGAACCCCGCGCCATTGTCGGTCACGGAAAATTCCCAGTCACCCGAACGGCCGCGCTCGCCTTTCACCTCGATTCGCGCGCGCGCGCTGTGCGCCGTGTACTTGATCGCGTTGCTGAGCAGGTTCTGCCATACCGTGCGCAGCATGTTCTCGTCGCCCACCACGATCGGCAGCGGCGCGATGACCCATTCGATCTTGCGGTCGCCCGCCTCGGTTTCAACCAGCGCACGTGCCTGCTCGACGAGCGATTGCATGTCCATCGGCTGCAATCGCAACGCCCCACGGCCCAGGCGCGAGAATACCAGGAGGTCGTCGATCAGCTGCGCCATGCGCCGGGCCGAGGTACCGATGATATCGATGTAGTGCCGCGCGCGCTCGTCGGCCACTTCGGCCAGGTGGGTCTCCAGCTTGCTGGAGAAGCCGGCGATATGGCGCAAGGGCGCACGCAGGTCGTGCGACACCGAGTAACTGAAGGCCTCCAGCTCACGGTTGACATCGGACACCTGTTCCACCTTGCCCTCGAGCTGGCGGTTCAGTTCGTTGACGCGCTGCTCCACCAGGGCGCGTGCGGTGATATCGCTGACCGTCACCAGCACCGCCGGATGCTCGGTGCCCGGCTCCTCCAGCCGGCGTGCATTGATCACCACCGTGCGGTCGACCCCGTCGACCGTGCGCTGGTTCATTTCGAAATCCCATAGCTCGCGGTCGCGGGCCAGCACGTCGGACAGGCGCTGGAGCAATGCCGGGGCACTCCATGCACCATTGCCCAGCGAGGAGAGCGGTACCGACACGGTAAGGTCTTCCACCCCGTAAAGCTCGCCGAAAGCCTCGTTCACCAGCAGGGTATTGAGCCTGGCGTCGAGCATGGCGATGGGCTCGCGCACGGCCTGGACGATGAGCCCGGATCGCTGTACCGCGAACCGCGCCACGGCTTCCGCCTCCAGGCGCCGGGCGATCTGCCGCTCGGACAGCACCACCAGGGTCACCAGCAGGATGATCTGCGCCGCCGAGGTACCGAAGAGGATCCACTGGTTGTTGCGGTCCAGGCGCTGGGCCTCGACCCGGCGCTGGGCGAGCAGCTTGTCTTCGTCGGCAATGATCGCATTGAGGGTGTTGCGAAAAGCAAACAGCCGGGCTGCGTCGGCCATCGAGGCATAGGCGCCGGCCTTGTCGCCGGCGGCCATGCGCGCCAGGGCCTGGTCCATCAGCGTGATGCGGCCGATGGTCATGGATTCGAGCGAGCCCACGCGCACCTGCTGATTGTTGTTGTCGCCAGTAAGCGCCCGCAGTTGGCGTACCAGTTCGACGGTCTCGTTATGGGCACTTTTGGCGCGCTCGTCGAGCGCCGGGCTGTTGGCGCCTGCAAGCATGGCGTAGATCGCCGCCTCACTGTCGCGGAGCGTGGCTTCCACGCCGAACGCGCGTGCGCGCACCTCGGCCGTATGCGTGACCCAGTCGCGGGCCCGCGTGGCATCGGCGGCACTGTCGCGGGTGACGACATACGGAAGCGCGACAATGATCAGCACGGCGATCAGAAGTCCCGCTAGTCGCCAGCGCAAGACCGTACGTTCTTTCATCTCCCCCCGCTTTCTTATCGTCGGTGTCGCGCCGAATCTCGCCTATTCTCGCATGGTTACACGCCAGCGCCCCGGTGCCGAGGGCATCGGGGCGCGCGTTTTTGGTGCTCTAGATGCCCACCGGGCCGTGAACCGGGCGTGACGGTCCCCTTAGGGGGCACCGCCATACGGGCTCATCGCCTGCGGCCGGGAGGCCGTGGAACTGCCCCACGCCTTCTGCGGGGTGGCCGACATCACGAAATGCAGTTCCCCGCCGGCAAGAATTTCCCCATGGCTGATCCAGGTACGTTCCAGCGGCTTGCCGTCGAGGGTGACGCTTGCCACGTACGGGTGGGCGTCGTCCAGGTGCTCGGCGGTTACCGTGAAGCGCTTGCCCGAAGGCAGGTTCACGGTGGCTTTGGCCACGAACGGCCGGCCGATCGCGTACTGGTTGCTGGCCGGGGCCACCGGATAGAAACCCAGCGAGGTGAACACGTACCAGGCAGACATCTGGCCCAGGTCGTCGTTGCCCACCAGGCCTTCGGGCGTGGGCTTGTACTGGGTGTCCATGATCTGCTTCAACCGGCCCTGGGTCTTCCAGGGGGCGCCGGCGAAGTCGTAGAGGTAGGCCAGGTGGTGGCTGGGCTCGTTGCCGTGTGCGTACCAGCCGATCAGGCCGGTGATGTCCTCGACGTGGGCGAAGGATTTCGGATCCACCTTCGCTTCGAACACCTGGTCCAGCCGATCGATGAACTTCGCGTCGCCGCCCAGCAGGGTGATCAAGCCGGCCACGTCCTGCGGCACGTACCAGGAATACTGGTAGGCGTTGCCTTCGGTGTAGTCGCTGCCATAGCCGGCCGAAGCCGGGTCGAACGGTTCCCGGAAGCTGCCGTCGGCCTTGCGCGCACGGGCGAAGCCGGTCTTCTCATCGTAGGTGTTACGCCAATTGGCCGCGCGCTTGTAGAAGGTGGCGGCGATATCGTCCTTGCCCATGGCCTTGGCGGCCTGGGCGAGGGTCCAGTCGTCGAAGGCGTATTCGACTGTCTTGGAGGCGGCCTCCGGGCTCTTGTCGATGGCCACGTAGCCGTTCTTCATGTAGCCGTCCAGACCGCCGTAGGGGCCATAGGTGGCGCTGGCCACCATGGCTTTCAGGGCTGCGTCCGCGTCGTAGCCGCGGATGCCCTTGACGTAGGCATCGGCAATCACGGGCACGGCGTGGTAGCCGATCATGCACCAGGTTTCCAGACCCTGGTAGGCCCACACGGGCAGGATGCCGAACGGGCTGGACTGCTGTGCGGCGATCAGCGAGCTTACGAAATCGTTGCTGCGGTCGGGCTCAAGCAGCGTCATCAGCGGCTGCTGCGCGCGATAGACATCCCACAGCGACCACGTGGAATAAAAGGTGAACTTGTCGGCTTTGTGCACCTGGTTGTCCGGGCCGCGGTACTCGCCATTGACGTCCTGGGCCAGGCTCGGCGCGATCATCGCGTGGTAGAGCGCGGTATAGAACATGCGCCGGGTGGCGGCAGGCGCGGTAACGTCCACGGTGGACAGGGCTTTCTCCCAGGACTGCCGCGCACCGGCGCGGGCAGCGTCGAAGTCGAGGTTCTTGCCGTCTGCATCGAGGTTGGCCACGGCGTTGTCCTCGCTCACCGAGGAGATCGCCACCTTGACCGTGAGCGGTGCTTTGAGCTGGCCGAAGTCGAAGACGCCCAACAGCCCGCGGCCGGTTTCGGCGTCGGTGTTGTAGCCCTTCTGGCCGGGACCGGCGAAGCCCTTGTAGGGGACGTCCGACTCCTTGTTGTACAGCTCGCGAGAGGCCATCGGCTGCGAGAAGCGCATGGCGAAGAACAGCTGGCGCCCCGGTGCCCAGCCGCGGGTGGTGCGGCCACCAGTGACGGTGCCATCGGGCCGCACGCGCAACGACGCCCACAGCACCTTGCCGTCGTAGTCGTAGATGCTCGGGCGAAGGTCAAGCAGCACATGCGCCGGCTTGCCCTTGGGGAACGTGTAGCGGTG
>NZ_DATHFX010000335.1:0-2910 GCF_035317885.1 Pinirhizobacter sp. | reverse complement strand
GTCGGCCTGTTGCGCATCAGCGAACCGAAGGGCGCCTTCTTGCAGGCAAACGACCCGGCACACGATCGCTGGTATTCACGGGACGTCACCGCCATCGCCACCGCCAAGGGGCTGGACACTGCCGCTCCTTATTTCGTGGATGCCGATGCCGCCTCCTCCCCTGGCCGGGACGGCAACGATGGCCCCGTCGGCGGCCTCACGGTCATCGCCTTCCCCGACAACCACCTGATGTACGCCCTCACCTGGTTTGGCCTGGCGCTGATGACCCTGTTCGGTGGCTGGATCGTCTGGAAGGACGAGCGGAAAAAGCGGCGGAATTAAACCGGCTCACGCCACGCCGTACTCACCACGACTTGATGGCTTCCATATCGAGTTCGTAGAGTTCACTTTCGTAGTCTTCGCCACCGAAATACACGCCCACGACATAAGCGTAGGGACGCTCGATCACAACGGCGAGATTGGCCGATCCCCGGTAACCAATAACCGTGAGTCCAGGCAGGATGTCATGCCGCAGGTGGCCGATAGGCCTCGGCCACAGCACGCGAGGCGCGTTCGGCCAGGTAGTCCTCTTGTTCGATAAGGTTCGCAGTCACGCGGGGCGAAACGATCACCCGATGGCGCAGGCCCATCTACAGGTTAGCTCCGCTGCTGACGACGGCGCCCAAGCGCCTCGCGCACCTGATCAATGGTCATGCCCTTGGAAGGATCGTCGCGAAGTTCTTCGTACGCTGGGACCACTTCCTGCCGCAGCCAGCGTTCCACGGCCGCGTCCCGCGCCTGAAGCGCGCGCAGGCCGTCGCTGATGACGGCACTGGCGCTGGCGTATTGGCCCGACTTTGCCAGCCTATCAACGAGCTCGGCCTGTTCTTTCGAAAGAGAGATGCTGAGTTTTTGGCTGGTCGCCATGGCAAGGACCTTGGACGGGCTGGTAGGAATAAATACTACTCCTTCCCACCCCTTCGATCTAGTACCTGCGCTTCTACTTCTTAAGGCAACGAAAGCCGATCGTCGCCACGCGGCAAAGTTTGCGAGAGATCCGCGCCGCGCCCTGCGCGCGGCACGGAGCTTCGCTTACTTGCCCTCAGGGACGAGGTTGGCCAGCTTGCCCTTCTTGTCGAACTGGCAGGTGAAATTCTTCTTGCCGTCCATGCCCGCGTCGGCGATGCCGGCGATCGAATAGCCCGAGCCCGTATCGGCGGCCTGCACCGGCTGCAGCTGGATATAGTCGTTCTTGACGTCGAATTTCTTCGCTGCGGCATCCAGGCAGCGGGTGGTGAGCTTGCCCGGGTCGGGCCGGTCGGAAGCAAAGGCGTGCGAGGCCAGGACAAGGCCAAGGGAAGTGGCCAGTAGCAGGGCGGGCTTGCGCATGGGGTTTATCTCCGTACAAGGCACGAGGCCGGGGGTATTACCGGCTCGAGTGTGCCTTGCAATTCCTTGCGCCCGGATAAACGGGTGGCCTGGAATGGTTCCTTTCCGTTCAGGTGGAGTCATGCCCCGGTGTCGTGTCCCGAAACGGTTGGGACGGAATGGACGCCCCCGGCTTACGCCGACGAAGCAGGATCGGTCGTTCTGACGCTCCCGACCAGCGTACCCCGGGACATTGTCACCTGCCCGATGCGTCCATGCCGTTCCACAAGACTCGTACGCCGCACCGTGAATACGCGAAGGTGTGGCAGGCGAGCCAGGGTAGCAAACCGGAGAGGTAGCCGGCCGGACCGAAGTCCGCCTGGCCGCCCGCCACAAAAGGTGGGAAACGAAGCGCCGTGATGTTCACGGCGTCCGCCACTTCTTCAGGTTGCTACACCCGGTTGTCGATGTACCGACAACCCGTGCATTTTCCCGAATCCGCATCGGCACTTCCATCAGAAGCGTCTCAAAGTTGAGCGCGAATTTCGATCGAAGAAATCGTGGTTCTTCCAGCCACGGTCGGATCGCTTGCGACGCTCTGCCGCGGATCCTGGCGGGCCGGCTGATTGAAAACCTATAGGTTGACTGTGTACAAAATAGAGGCGAGTTTATCCGCGGCCCACCCACGCGCATCATGCCGCCACCGCCCCCTCAAGGGCATCCATGAGAGCGACACCATGCCCGTTCTACGTCTGGAAATGCATCCCGGCCGCACGCTTGAACAAAAGCGTGCCTTCGTACAGGAGGCCACCCGCATTACCGTGGAAACCCTGCAATGTCCCCCGGACAGCGTGGAGATTGTGATTACCGAAGTATCCCGCGACGCGTGGGCCAAGGGCGGCAAACTGCGTTCAGACGGGTAATCACGCGCATGACGCAAGGGGAAAGCCTATGCCGTGGCACCTGCAAGGTGTTTAATCTGTGCATGGTGGTGGAGCATGCCACCATCCGGAACAAGCTCCTTCACCTAGGCTACCGACATGACCGACACCCCTGCTTGTGAGGTCAGCACTCTTCGGCTCTTCCTTCTGCGTGGCGTGTACTTGTTCATCGCCTTGGGTTTGGCGCTTACGGTATGGCCTGACATCATCGCGCCGTCGGGAACGGCAGCCAATCCGCAGACCGTGATCCTGGCCCTTCTTGGAGGACTGGCGGTGATGTGCGCGCTTGGCCTTCGCTATCCAATGCAGATGATCCCGATCCTGCTTTTTGAACTCATATGGAAAGTCATCTGGGTCGTTGCCTTCGCGTTTCGCATGTGGCTCCACGGCGGCCTGGACGAATACGCGGCCCAAACATTGTTCGCCTGCATGATGGGCGTGGTGTTGGTACCCATCGCATTGCCCTGGGGCTATGTATACAGACGCTATATCAAGGCCCCGATGGAGCCTTGGCGTGCGAAGCGACCAACATAGGCCCTGTAGAGCGCCAAGCCACCTAGATGGCTTGGCTAGCGCGCCAGGGCGGACACCGCGCCTACTCTGAAGTTACCCCGATCGTCCT
>NZ_DATHFX010000334.1:0-6404 GCF_035317885.1 Pinirhizobacter sp. | reverse complement strand
GCTTGATCTGCATCGTCACGCCCCGGCCATGAACCACTTCGCCGACCGCGCCCTCGAGGATTCGCTTGCCGTCTGCGTCGTACAGGCTGAACTGCCCGTGCTCACCCGTGCGCAGTTCCAGCTTCTTGCCGAGCATGGTTTCGGGCAGGTCGAGCTTGAAGATGTCCAGCACCTCGCCACCCCAGCCGTAACGGCTAAGGCCAAACCGCGGCGCGCCCAGGTCGCCCGGGTCGTGGCCCCGCGACAGGTAATCTCCCACCACGGGCAGGCGCCAGGGCTGTGTCTGGATGTCCAGGCGAAGGTCGCCCACCGCCTGGCCGATCACCAGGCGCGAGGTGATCAGCGCGATCTCGGTAACGGCCTGCGACGCGGTGGTTCCCAGCGACTGGGTGAGGTCGGTGAGCCCCGGCAGGCTTGGCGTTTTTTGCTCAACTTGCACCACCGCCGTGGCCTGGTAGATCGGCGTGGCAAGCAACGTGTACAGCAGGCCGGCCACGAAGAACGTCCCGGTGATGGCAACGATCAGCCACTTGTGGTCGAGCAGTGTGCCGAGCAACGCATTGAGATCGATGGTGTCTTCGTCATGGGCCTGATCAATCTTCGTCGTCATGCGGCAGCATGTTTCCTGGAAATGAATGGACGTCTAGCCGTTTATATCGCACCTAGGATGAATGGGTAGAAAAGCACGGAAACTTCTTGTTCATGGATGTTCCATATGCTTCGCGCAGCCGGTGCCTTGCGCCTGCATAACACGCAGGCACATGCCGCATCGCGCAGATGCGTTTTTTAAGTCACATGAGGCGGACGTCTTTTTTTCAGCGACGGGCAATGACAATGACCGCGCGGACGCCATTCGTGGAATACACGATGTCCTTCGCCACATCGACCTTGGGGACAAAGATCGATGGAGGGATTCAGCATAGACGGCGCATCGGGCGCCTTAAAGCGACGAGGTCGATTTTTGCGACCTGCATCAAGTTAACGACGTGTATGTGGCGATCTCAAGGCAAAATTGCGATTGAATCGTGAGGAATATTGAGGTATTCGTATACAAAGTAATAACAAAATATTCATGTTTTTACCGATCTTGTGCTGCGTTGCGATACCAGTTTATGGGATATGTATCCTCGTTGGCTCAAGGCCTTGGAGATTTCACGGGCATCTTGTGCTGCGATGCCGCATCCCATGGTTGCGCCGGAGTTTCCCCGCATTGCGTCGCTTTACGCCACTGGCCGGGTGGGCAAGAATTCGTGGATGGAGCGTGCCCACTTGGCACCAGGGAAGGGGCGGGGATGAACGATAAACGAAACCTGCATATCGACATCCTGCGAGGGATTTCGATCATGCTGGTCATGCTTCTGCATTATTCCCTTGCCTACCGGCTGCACTTGAGTCCGCTGAACGAGTGGATCCCTGTGCAGACCCTGCGCACGATCTTCTTCAACGGCAACTATGGCGTCTCGGTGTTCTTCGTGATCTCCGGATTCCTTATCACGACGAATATCGTGCGCCGCTACGGGTCACTCGCCGATACGGACGTTATCCATTTCTACAAATTACGTCTGTTTCGCCTCTACCCATCGGTAGTGCTTGCGCTGGTTGTGATCACCGTACTGGGCCTGGCCGGGCTGCCGAACTTTTCAAACATTGTCCATGGGAAGGACCTGGGTAACGGCTTCTTCCTGGTTGCCAATCTTTCGGTGTTGACCTTCTGGCACAACCTCCTGATGGAGGGCGTGGGCTATTTCAACTACGCGATGAACATCTACTGGTCGCTGTCGGTAGAGGAAGTGTTCTACCTGGTCTACCCATTGGTGCTTGTCATCGCCCGGCGCCGTTGGCAGCTCATCGTGCTCAGCTGCCTTGGACTCGTCGTGGGACCGGCTTACAGGTGGCTATACCGCAGCGACGAGCTTTTCTTCATGTACGGAAACCTGGCCTGCGTCGACATGCTTGTTTATGGCTGTGCTGCCGCGGTGGCAGCAGGGTCAGTCCAGTTAAGCAATGGATATCGCCGGCTGCTGGCGTGGCTCTCGCTGGCCGCCATGGGGTGGGTGTACATGCGCGGTATCGGGGGCAACGAGGCATTCGGGGCGACTCAATTGGGCCTCGCCGCAGCCGTCTTCCTGGTCATGGTGTCCAGGCTGCCGGCAGGCACCTGGGCCAGGCGCGCCGGTGGGCCACTAGCTTGGCTGGGATCACATAGCTATGAGCTGTACCTGTTTCATATCGTGGTGCTTGGGCTGATGCAGGAGATCATACCGAGGGCCGATATGGGCGCCGGGCGGAAGTTGCCGATGCTGGTGGTGTTCTTCCTGGCATCGGTAGCTGCCGCCTGGGCGGTCGCCCGATGGTATGGCGATCCATTGAATCGTCGGTTGCGGGCCAGCAGCGCTGGCCAGAAGGCAACTACGAATCCTCGGCGTCGCGCCGCTTCTTGCGCGCCCGCCGCTGCCCGGCCTGGTGATCGGCAAGGCTCTGTTTGAGTAAGGCCCGCGCCATCCAGTGACTGACTTGCACCGCCTGCGCGGCTGACAAGCCGCGGATGTCGCGAAGAACCAGCAGCGCTTCGATACCGGTGGTCAATGCCAATGCCGACACCAGGCGTGCGTAGCCAGTCGGGCCCAGGCGTGCGCGTAGGGGCTGGATGGCCTGCTCGATCCATTCAACCCGGCGCGTGCCTCGCGGCGGCTGCGTGTCGCTGGGCGCATGCAGCACGGTTTCATGGATCATCGTGCGCAACAGCGGTTCGTTGGCCAGCGCCAGACGCTGCATCTGCTCCACCAACGCATCCACGCGTGCCTCGATCGCGCCGGTGGTCGTGCCCGATGGCGCGGAATCGAGCGCAGCCTCCATCGATGGCCGCAGACCTTCCAGGGACGCCTCCGTCATCAGCTTCACCTGGGTCGGGAAGTAGCGGTAGGCCGTGCGCCGCGAAACCTCCGCGGCATCGGCGACTTCCGTGACGGTGGGGCGTTGCCCCTTGGCGATCATTGCCGCGGCAGTTTCAAGCAGGGCGCGCCGCGTACGCAGTTTCTGGCTGGTACGACCCTTGCGCAACCCGGCTGCCGAAAAATCGTTCGATTTGGTCGTTGACATGGGTAAATTCTAGCATTAGTGTTCGTGGCACTGGAGTGCCATAAAGGCACCATGATGACGTAAAGGCACGGAGCCAGGGCGAGTAATGCCGTGGATCAATCGGCACGGGGCGGGTTCTCGCTGCAATGGCGTGACTAGTGGGATCGGGCACGAAACGGTCGTGCCCGACGAATTCACTCAGAGGAGAAGAATCATGATCGCGAAATATCGAGCCATGCCGGTAGCACTTGCACTTGCCGGCGTTATTGCCCTTGCCTGTGGCGCAGGCGCTGCAGCCCACGATTCGGACAACCGGGGCGACCCAGGCGACCTGGCGGGGACGTGGCAGGTGCAAATAACCCTGCGCAACTGTACGTCCGGCGCGCCGGTCGGCGCCCCGTTCTACTCGTTGCTTACATTTGCAGATGGGGGAACGGTGACCGAGACCACCGCCAACTCCATGTTCTTTCCAGCGATACGCGGCCCCGGCCACGGCGTCTGGAGCCGCGGCCGGCACAAAGGCGAATACAGCGCAGCAACCGTGGCGTTCATCACGATGGACGGCGCACTGGTCAAAACGCAGACGATCACCCAGGTCATCGACATGGGGCCTGGCCCGAACAAATTCACCACGCCCAAGGCCGAGATCGAATTCTTCGATCCCGCCGGTAACCTGTTGACGACGGGCTGCGCCTCGGCTGTCGGCAGCCGCTTCGGACTATAGTCGGACGCGGCGGAAGATAGCGGCATCCGACGCCGCTATCTTCCGCCGACATATATGTGTCAACGGCGCAGGGCGCCGCGCCGTGGGGCAGCGCGCCATCATTTGCGTCATTTAACAGGTTTTCGGGAGACCACGCATGACACGCAGGTATTTCTTATCCTTGATTGCAGCAAGCGCCCTGTTCTTTACCCTCGCGGCACCCAGCTACGCGGATGAGCCGGCCGAGAAACCTCTTCGGCAGTCGCTCGACCGCCTCGCGCAGGCCTGGAATACCGCCGATGCGCAGATGTGGGCAGATGAGTATTGGCCCCAGGGCGAGCTGATCAATATTCTCGGCGGCATCATGCCGAACCCCGCGGCCATCCGCGAACGCCACGCTGCTGTCCTGGCAGGTCCATTCAAGGGTAGCCACTTCGAAAGCACGGTACGGCGAATCCTGTTCCTCGGCCCGGACGTCGCCATCGTCGACACCGACATCCGCGTGACCCAGTTCCGCGCGTTGCCGCCAGGTGCGGTGGCCACCTCGCCGGGCTTGTTACTCACCCGCATGAAACACGTCTATCAACGCCGCGATGGCGTGTGGCGAATTGCGGCTTCGCAAAATACTGCCGTGCTTCCGCAGGCCATCCCATAAACATAATCGGCAAAATTAGTTTGCCATCGTCAGCTGCAGTCATGACACGTCCTGCATGACATAAAAGTTGCGTAAGCACGTCATATAAAAACAACGATATGAATCGTGCTAAATGTGATGCTAATCTCATTTAAACCGACTCTCACCACTGCCGTGTTTTTTCCAGCGGTGCGATGATCTTGATCGCGACAACGGCGTGTCAGCCGGGTGCCGCACATCAAAGCAGAGCGAAACGAATCGAGGCTTTTGTCCCCAGCCTTGCCGTTTCGATTGAGTCCTTCGCACAAAAAATAGGGGTTGTGTAGGCAGGGGTTCCTAGTAGCCGGGCACATCGAAACGTTCCACGATTTTCCCAAGGTAAACGTTCATGCCATAGCGTGAGCGCAGAACTTCTTCGTCCTGCGCCCAAGGCCGGCGCATGCGCGGTGGTATTCGTGCGCCCCGCACTTCGCCCTGACTTACATCCCTGGCATCGAATCAGCCATAAGGGAGTCAGGCATGAACAAGGTCTATCGGAAAGTCTGGAGCCGCGCGCTGAACCAGCTCGTGGTGGCGTCGGAACTGGCCAGCAGCCATTCGGGCGGTACAACGACCAAGCGGCCTGCGCACAGAGGGATATCGCAACGCCTTGGCACGTTCGTCGTCGGCGCATCCGCGGCTATCGGAGGCCTTGCGTGGACGACGTTGGCACAGGCTCAGATTAACTGCGCGAACCCGCCATTCAATGTCTACTCTGGCTCGGCCATGTGCGCTGGCTTGTCATCCGCGGCCGATGCCGGCGGTGCGACAGCTCTAGGGTTCGCGGCCCACAGTGGAGCCTTGAACGCCACCAGTGTCGGTTTCCAAGCCAACGCGCTTGGGGTCAACTCTATCTACCTGGGCCCCCGAACAGCCGTCGGCACAGGGGCACTCGGGGAGGGGTCGATCGCCATCGGTACCGACGTCACATCTTCCGGCCGCAGTTCCATTGGATTTGGAACCCAATCGTTTGCCGCGGGCGGCAACGCCATCGCTTTCGGCACATCGAGCTCCGTCGACGTCAACTCCGGCAACAGCGTCGCCATCGGCCCTTCAGCCAAAGCGACCGGCGCCATCAATTCCGTAGCGCTCGGTGCGTCTTCCCTGGCCACAACGGGGCAGGGAACCGCCCTGGGTGCCTTTACGCTTGCCTCCTCCGACGGAGCGACGGCAGTTGGACTTTCGTCGCAAAGCACTGCTACCCATGCTACAGCCGTTGGTTGGCAAGCCGATGCAACGGCGCTCAATGCGGTCTACCTGGGCGCCCGTACCGTCGGGACTGGCGCGTCGGGCGAGTCGGCTGTTGCCATCGGCACGGATGTGAGCGCGTCGGGCCAATTTGCAATCGGCATGGGTATACAGGCGCAAGCGACCCAGAATGATGCTATCGCCATCGGCAGGAACGCCATCGCTAGCGGCCTGAATTCGATGTACATAGGGCCGCTCCCGGACGTTGCCGGCAGGGGCGCCACGGCGGCCAACGCCATTGGTGTGGGCGTCGATGTCACCGCCAGTGGGGTGGGATCCGTCGCTCTAGGCAACTTTACGGTTGCGTCAGGTGGGAACAGTCTTGCATTGGGCTCCAGTACCGCGTCGGCTGGCAATGCCGTGGCGGCAGGGCAAGGGAGCGCCGCGTCAGGCGCCAGCAGCTTGGCGCTCGGGTCTACATCGAAGGCGCAAGCAGCCTCTACCGTCGCGATCGGCGACACCAACACGGTTGCCGCTGCAGCCGGCCCGGGCTCCATTGCCGGCGGCCATAACTCGCAGGTGACCGGCGGCACCGGCGCGGTGGCGCTGGGCCAAGGCCAGGTCGCCAACGGCAACGGCGCGGTGGCGATCGGCGATCCGAACAGTGTCAACGGCAACGGCGCCGTGGGCATGGGCGCGAACAACACGGTCAACGGCGATGGCGCGGTTGGCATCGGCAATACCAACAATGCGCAAGGGGTG